>NZ_VZZR01000119.1:0-44591 GCF_009650555.1 Pseudomonas sp. EMN2 | reverse complement strand
CGCCGCGGTGGATGGCACCGGCTGTGCCGGTGTTCGCGGCGGTTCGACGCCTCGATAAACCCGCTCCCACAAAGATTGCTTTTGGGCTCAATGACAGCGGATCGCAAAGCCTTGCGCCTAGTGCCGCGTGTCCACCTGTGCTCGCGCCCTCATCTGCACCTGCGCTAACGCCGACTCCAGCAGTGTGCGGGTAGCATCGAGCTCGTGCACCACGGTCAGCAGCATCATCGTGGCGGGTGACTTGGGCAGTGTGCTGAAGGCATGGAGGGCGACGGCCAGGGCGCACATCAGGTACTCGGTGGCGTTGACCAGGGTGTCTTCGAGGGAGTGAGGGGAATCGGTGGTTTGGGGTGGATCGGGGACGATCTTGAGCATAAACACCTCGTAATGCGGAAGTCAGGCTGCCTGCCCTTCACTTGCAGGTAAAGGGTGGCAGCTACGTACGGGCCTGCAAGACCGGGGCATTACGAGGCGAAAACCCGGCTGACCAAAGGTCACCCGCACGTAGCCACCATAAAACGAGACCCACGGCGAAGCGCCGAAGCTCATGGTGAGCACCATCGTAATACCGCGCAGGCTTGCAGACCCGGTCGTTGAATTTGCAACGACCGGGCGAGCCTAGTCGCCACTGCGATGGTGCAAAAGCGGGCTAAGGGTGCTTCGGAAATGGACTACCTGAAATAGGGAAATTCAGATTCATTCATGTAGGACTCAGTAGCTCGCGGATCGCTGAACGCAAGCCCTACTCCCCTCTACCCAACGCCGAAGCCGCCAGTTTCGCCACCTCAAGCTTACTGCCCGGCTCGATTCCGTCTTCAAGCATCCAGATAGCCGACAACCCTGCCCACGCAAGCCCCCATTGCAGGAGCCTGTGCCGCTCGATTCCGGCAACCTGTGCAACCATCTCGACCCGGCGCGCGAACCGTCCGGGCGCCAAGGCGCTGTCACCATCGGGGTTGCAGAACAGGTTCGCGTATTCGAAGCCACGCTCGCCATACAACAGCCAGCAACCCTTCAATCCACGATGAACAACTTGGCCCCGAACAAGGTGGATGAGCGATGCGCCTCGGCATTGTCGCCGACCTGATAGCTCATGCCGGCCTTCAGCGTGAAGCGCCGGCCATCGTCCAGTTCGGTGTCCAGCTGGCCCTCCAGGCACAGCAGGATATGGCCCTTGCTGCACCAATGATCGGCGATGTAGCCGGCGCTGTACTCCACCACTCGCACACGGATGCTGCCGAACTGGCAGGTACGCCAGTACGCAGTGCCCACCTCGCCGGGATGCGCGACAGGCTCGATCTGCGACCAGTCGGTAGTGCCGAAGGGGATGGCGGTCAGTTGCATGTTCGACTCCTTTTGATGAGGGCCTCGAACTTACCGCTGCGCAGCACACATCGATAGATACAGACCGGCTGCATTTGTTTCATACAGCGCCCCATGCGCCGGGCCTTCAGCGCGTGTCCATCTCCAGCGACTTCCACAAGTCCAGCATCGTCTGGTTGGTATTGCCGATGGCGCGAAACGACCAGATCTCCAGCTGCGCAGACCACTCAGGCCCGCCTGCGCACACCAGCCTGCCCGCGGCAAGCTCCTCTTCCACCGCCGATTCAGGGACCCAGGTGATGCCGTAGCCCTCGCGCGCCATGCGCAACAAGTGCATGGCCATGTCGGCTTCGTAAAAACGGTTGAGCCCGGGCTGGCGTTGTTCAGCCTGAATAATCACGTCGACCACACGCCCGAGGAACGACGTTGCGGTGTATGCAAGATAGGGAATGGGTTGCTCGGGATTACCTGGCAGCTCGAACAACGGCCGGCCTTGGGCGTCGGGGGCAGAGACCGGAAAGAACGCATCAAGGCCCAGGCGCAAGCCGATGAACTTGTCCGGGTCGAGCACGATCGGCGCGCGTGGGTGGCTGTAGCCGATCATCAGGTCGCAGCCCCCCTCCGCCAGGGCAATCACCGCTTCCTGCACGTTGGCCGCCAGCACCCGGGCATTGAAATAGCCATAGCGCCGCTGAAACCCGGCGAACCATTTCGGCACGAAGGTCATCGACAGCGTATGGCCGGCGATCACCTGGATCGAGCGCCCAGGCATGCGCTCGCCGCGGCGCAAGGAGGAGCGCAGGTCCATGAAGGCCGACAGGGCTTCGCGCCCTTCGCTGCAGAAGATCTGGCCGGCCTTGGTCAATTGCACCGGGTAGGTACCGCGGTCGACAAGGTCGACGCCGACCCACTCCTCGAGCGATTTGATCCGCCGTGACAACGCTGACTGGGTGATACAGCGGATCTCGGCGGCACGGGAGAAGTTCTTGGTTTCGGCGACCGCTAGCAGGTCATCTATCCACTTGGTTTGCATGGCAGGCTCGGGCAAATGTTCGACGTTGACTCGGTCGGCAACAGCATTTCCCTGAAAGCTTTGCACTGTTCAGAGCACCACTCCAGGCCAGCCTTGAATAGTGAGCCAGAACCAAATTCGGAGATAAGCAATCTTAACTGCCTGATGCAATGTTTTAGACGACTTTGAGCGCTCTTCAACAACTATGAAATTAACGCATCAAACTATCGCGCTTCCTCATCAACTCATCCAAGCACTGGGCGTAGTCTGAACGCGTTGGCTGGAACGAAGCAGCCATGAACACCCTTCGCAGCCCTTTGCATGGTCGGTTTCAGTCTCCACTGGCCGCCGTCGAAGCCTGCCCGATCGCCCATCGCTGACTGACCCGACACCTGGCCCGCCGCTGCAACTGCAGCGCCGGACGAGCTTCGACGCGCCCAAAAACAATGAGGTCGAGATGAACAACAAGAAACTACCCAAATACATCGCCGTGGCAATCCTGCTTGGCATCGTCGTCGGCTGGGGTTGCAACACCTTCGCGGCCAGCCCTGATTCGGCCAAGGAGATCGCCGGCTACTTCAGCCTGGTCACCGACATCTTCCTGCGCATGATCAAGATGATCATCGCGCCCTTGGTGTTCGCCACCTTGGTGGCCGGCATCAGCAGCCTGGGCAACTCCGGCTCGGTAGGCCGCATCGGCCTGCGTTCGATGATCTGGTTCGTCTGTGCCTCGCTGTTCTCGCTGGCCCTGGGCATGTTGCTGGTGAATGTTTTCCAGCCCGGAGCTGACCTCAACCTGAGTATCCCGCAGGCCCAGGCGGCCAGCGCGGTGACCGTCAACGCCGGTGATTTCAGCCTCAAGACATTCATCAGCCATGTCTTCCCGCGCAGCATTGCCGAAGCCATGGCCAACAACGAGATCCTGCAAATCGTGGTGTTCTCACTGTTCTTCGGCCTGGCACTGGCCTACGTGAAGAAACAGGGCAACGAGAAAATCGGCGACCTGGTCGACGACCTGGCCAAGGTGATGTTCCGCATCACCGACTACGTAATGATGTTTGCCCCTGTCGGTGTATTCGCCGCCCTCGCCGCCGCGGTCACCACCCAAGGCATCGGCCTGCTGTTCGATTACGGCAAGCTGATCGGCCAGTTCTACATCGGCATCCTGCTGCTCTGGCTTGCGCTGTTCGCGGTCGGCTACGTTTTCCTCGGCCGCCCGGTGTTCACGCTCGGCAAGCTGATCCGTGAACCGGTATTGCTGGCGTTTTCCACGGCCAGCAGCGAGTCGGCCTACCCTAAGACCATCGATGCGCTGGAGAAATTCGGTGCACCCAAGCGCGTCTCAAGCTTCGTCCTGCCGCTGGGTTATTCCTTCAACCTGGACGGTTCGATGATGTATCAGGCCTTCGCGATCATGTTCATCGCCCAGGCCTACAACGTCGACCTGTCGTTTACCCAGCAACTGCTCATCCTGCTGACCCTGATGATCACCAGCAAAGGCATGGCCGGCGTTGCCCGTGCTTCGGTGGTGGTTGTCGCGGCTACCCTGCCCATGTTCCACCTGCCGGAAGCTGGGCTGCTGTTGATCCTGGCGATCGATCAGTTCCTGGACATGGGCCGCACCGCCACCAACGTTGTGGGTAACAGCATTGCCACGGCAGTGATTGCCAACCTGGAGAGCAAGCACGGCGACACCCCTCAAGCACACACCGCCGACATCCGCCCACAGAACGCCTGATCCATCCCCGCTCCCATTCACTGCCTGGTTGAACTGAACATGAAACCTTCAAGAAAACATCAATCCGCTCGTACGCTTGGCATCATTGGCGGCCTGGGTTCGCTGGCGGGAGGGGACTTGTTTCTCAAGTTGCTCAAAAGTGCGCCTGTGCTTGCCGATCAGGGCCGCTATCACTTGCTGTTCGAACAACACCCCTTCAAGGACCTGTCGCTGCCCCTGTGCGCTGACGCCAACATGACCTCGCGCAAGCTGTACGTGTTCCAGGCCTGTCAGGGCTTTACCGACAGCGAGGCGGATGCAGTACTGGTTCCGTGCTTCGCCAGCCAGACGTTCATGGATGAGCTGAAAGCGGAACTGGACATCCCGATCGTCGACCTGATGACTGCACTGAAGCAGCACCTGGCCCAGGTGACTGAACCGGGCGCCCGCCTCGGTGTGCTGGCCTCGGACTACGTCCGCGCTGCGGGCTTGTTCGAGCAGCACTTCGGTGCTGACTTCGAGCTGGTGTATCCATCGCCGGCTAACCAGGCAGCGCTGATGGAGGCTGTATACGGCCCCGCCGGCATCAAGGCCGGTCACTTCGATGGGGTTGCGCTGGAGCGGCTTCACCAGGCCTGCCTGGACCTGAACAACCAAGGGGCACACCTGCTGCTGCCGGGCATGACTGAAATTTCCCTGGTGGTGGCTGACCTGCACCGGCGCGGCCTGCGCTGTATCGATGTAAACCAGGTGTATGCCGACTACGCGACGTCCAGCGAATCGGCACGCGCCACCCTGGCGTTCAAACTGGGCATTGTCGGCGGGGTCGGCCCGGCGGCGACCGTGGACTTCATGGCCAAGGTGGTCAAGAACACGAAGGCCAGCAGGGACCAGGAGCACATCAAGATGGTGGTCGAGCAGAACCCCCAGATACCCGACCGAACGGCCAACCTGCTGCATCAGGAAACGGACCCGACAGTGGCCATGTACGCGACCTGCAAGCGCCTGGAATGCGAAGGCGCCAAGGCCATCGCCATTCCCTGCAACACCGCGCATGCCTATGTCGAACGTATCCAGGGGCATCTGCAGATCCCGATCATCAACATGCTGACGGAAACCATCACGTTCATTCAGCAGGCGTACGGGACCTCCAGGCAAGTCGGCCTGCTGGCGACTTCCGGCACCCTGCAAAGCCGGGTGTACCACGCCGCGGCAGAACGGGCCGGCCTGGACCTGATGGTGCCTGATGAGCCTGCGCAGGCGCTGGTGATGCGCTCGATCTACGGCACGCAGGGCGTCAAAGCCGGGTACACCAGCGGCCAGTGCAAGGACGATCTGCTCACGGCCGCGGCGCACCTTGTGCAGCGAGGTGCCAGGGTATTGATCCTCGGCTGCACAGAGTTGCCGCTGATGCTTGCGCAGGCCGATGACTACCTGATCGCTACCACCCGTGTGGCCTTGGTCGACCCTACCGATGTGCTCGCACGGCGCTGTGTCGCACTGGCCCAGGTTGGCTAGGCCTTGTACGAAAAATTTTGTGGGAGCGGGCTTGCCCCGCGATGGAGTGCGAAGCACTCCTGTACTCGATATCAAACAGTGTCAAAGACGTCGTGAGTTCAGGCTCTGCTGCCGCGTTGCGACAGATCGCGGGGCAAGCCCGCTCCCACAACGATGGATGACCATACTTTTCGTACAGAGCCCAAGGCGCTCATGCAGGCAATCGGCCTCAGAAATCAGCCTTCAAGGTCACCGTGTAATTGCGCGGCTCACCATACTGGTTGCTGGCGTTCAGCCAACCGATAGAGGAATAGTATTTCTTGTCGAACAGGTTGTTGCCGTTCAGCGCGACGCTGAAGTTGCGGTTGATCTGGTAGGCCAGACGGGCGTTCCAGATGGCATAGCCTGCTTGCTCGATGTCGCCTACCCCACCGGTACCGCCGAAGTTGGTGTTGTAGTTCCTGCTCTGGATGTTGGCGCCCGCACCGAAGGTCCAGGGGGCCAGGTCACCGGGCAGGTTGTAGTCACCCCAGAAGCGCAGCAGATGGCGCGGCGTATAGCTGTTGAAGGTGGCACCGGAGGCCGTGGTGCCGTCACCCGGGTCGTTGAGGAACTTGGTCGAGGTGTAGGTATAGCCCGCGAACAGCTGCAGGCCGGTCAGCACTTCACCGCTGATCTCGGCGTCGAAGCCCTCGGCGCGGACCTTGCCACCGGCCACATAGCAGTTGCTCTCACCCTTCTGCCCGCACACCGAGTTGTAGTCGTATTGGGCACGGTTTTGCTGATCCACGCGGAACAACGCAAAGCTGGTGTTCACCCGGCCATCGAGCAACTCGCCTTTGAGGCCGACCTCGTAGTTGGTGCCTTCGATGGGCTTGAGCGTGGCGACGTCTTCGCTGAGCTCGGTCTGCGGCTTGAAGATGTCGGCATAGCTGACGTAGGCCGACCATTGCTCGTTCAGCGCGTAGATGAGGCCGCCGTACGGGGTGAATTCGCCGGTGTGCTTGGCGTGGGCCGGATCAGGTGACTTGGTGGTGAACCGGCTGAGCTCGTAGTCGTACTGGTAGTTGCTGACGCGCCCGCCCAGTACCAGGGTCAGCGGCTCGGTCAGCTTGTAGCGCACCACGCTGTAGAAGCCGTTCTGGCGAATCTTGCCGTGGGAACTACCGGCGTAGGTGGTGCCCAGCAGTTCTTCCATGCTCGGCTCACGGGGCGACACCGGGTTGTAGAGGTTGATCGGCCCAAGGTTGAGCAGGCCGCCCTGCAAGTCGTCGGTCTTCAGGTCACTGGCGTTGGCGCCCATCACCACCTCGTGCTCGAGGCCGAAGGCCCGCCACTTGCCGGTGAGGTTGATGTCGGCGCCCTGGTTGATGTTTTCGAAATCGTAAAGGTAAGCACGCGACTGCATGCCGTTGCCGGTTGCCGGGTCGACGGCGCCGCGGCCGAAGCTGTAGAGAATGTCGTTGGTTTCGCGGATGTAGCTGCCGGAGGCCTTCAGGCGCCAGTCTTGGTTGAAGTCATGGGTGATATCGGCGAAGTAGGTAGTCTGCTTGTTGTTCCACTTGTTCCAGTCGGCGCCAGTGAAAGTGGAGCGCCCCGCGTAGATCGCGCTACCGTCCTTGTTGCGCGGCAGGCCGCTGAAGAACGGCACCGAGTGCAGGTCTTCGACGCTGGCGCCGGCAGCCAGGGTAGTGGCATCGCTCAGGTCGTATTCGACAATGCCGTAGAGCACGTTCTTGCGACTTTCTGCGGTGTCGTAGAAGTAGTCGCGGTTTTCGTGGCCGGCCACCAGGCGCCCGCGCAACCTGCCGTCAGCGGTCAGCGGCGCGCTGGCGTCCAGCGTTTGCCGATAGGTGTCCCAGGAGCCAGCGCTGGCAGTGACGGAAAGCGATGGCTCGGCTTTTGGCCGCTTGCGCACCAGGTTGATGGCCGCACCGGGGTTGCCGCTGCCCTGCAGCAGGCCGTTGGCCCCACGCAGCACTTCCACGCGGTCGTACAGCAAGGTGTCGGAGGTGAAGCTGCTGCCGATGGCGTAGTAGCGGCGGTCGAGCGGCACGCCGTCGTACTGGATGGTTTCCACCTCGAAACCGCGCGAGTAGATGTACTTGCCGCCGGACGGGCTCTGGTAGGTGGTGACGCCGGTGGTTTTCTCCAGCACCTGGTCGAGGGTGTCGAGGCGCTGGTCGTCCATCGCCTTGCGCGTGACCACGCTGACAGACTGCGGGATGTCCTTGAGGCGATGGGTGGACTTACCAATGGTGACGGCGTTGCTGGTGTAGCTGCCGGTGTCCTCGGTGGTTGCCGAGTCCTGGCGGCCGGTGATGTTCAGCGGTTCCAGGTTCAACGCGGTGCCCCCGGACGTGGCGTTCAGCGGCAGCGGCTCCAGGCCGTAGACGCCATCCCCGCGTCGTACGGCCCGCAGCCCGCTACCGGCCAGCAGTTGCTGGAATCCGTCCTCGATGCCGTACTGCCCTTGCAGGCCGGGGCTGGAAAGGCCGTGGGTCAATTGCGAGGTGTACTGCAGGGTGATCCCACCTTCACTGGCAAACCGCGCCAGCACCTGGGCCAGGCTACCGGAAGCGATGCTGTAGGCGTGGGAGGCCTGGACGGGGGCAGCCAAGGCAGATACGCCGACGCCCTGCAAGGCAATGGCCAAGGCGCTCAGCGCAAGTACCCGGCGAGCGTTCAAGGGGCGTGGCCTGGCGAATGTGAATGCGGTCGTCGAGACCGGTGATGCAGCGCGGATCATTGAGAAATTGTCCTTGTATGTGTGGCAGTTCCACAGTTAAGGACTGACGAGTTGGGTAATCGGGCCAATTCTTATTCGCGTGTTGTGACGGTGACCCAATAGCGCGTGCGGAAATCGACTTGCACCGGCAAGGTTGCTGGCAGCGCGGCCAGGATCGCGTCGGTGTTCTCCAGCTGGAAAACGCCGCTGATCAGCAGGTGCGCCACATCGGCCTGGCACCTCAGCCAGCCCGGTCGATAGCGCCCCAGCTCATCCAGAAACACCCGCAGCGGCATACCCTCGACAACCAACTGGCCGCGGACCCACTGACTGTCCTGCTCGCGCGCGACGCCCAACGCACCTCGGCCTTGGCCGTCGAAGGTGATCTGCTGGCCGGCTTCGAGGGTTTGCCGCGCGCCATCAGCCGGCATCACCAGCACCTGGCCCTGGAGTACGCTCAATTGCGTGCAACCTTCGCGTTGGCGGACCACGAAGCGGGTGCCCAAGGCCTCCATCAGGCCTTGCGCGCTGACAACGCGCAATGGCCGGTGGCGCAGGCTGCTGGCGTCGGGCCCGCTGTCGACCAGGATCTCGCCCCCGCGCAGGGTGATCAGGCGCTGATCGTTGTCGAAGTCGACATCGACGCGGGTGTCGGTGTTCAGGTCCAGCAGGGTGCCATCGGCCAGCGTCAACTGTCTGTGTTGGCCAACCTGGGTGGCGTAGGCCGCTTGCGGCGTCAGCTGGCGATAGCCCAGGTAGCCAAGCGGCGCGACGATCGCCAGCGCCAGCAGTTGCCGGAGTACCTGCCGGCGCTCACGGTCCAGCGTGCCCATGGCCAGCCGGTGTGGCAGCAGGCCCAGTTGCGCCTGCACCCGCTGCGCCTTCTGCCAGGCCCGCTCATGCTCGGGGGCGGCCGCGCGCCAGCAGGCGCAGGCGTCACGTTGTGCCGGGCTAACGCCGTCGTCGAGCATCAGCATGTGCCAGTGGGCCGCTTGCCGGGCCACCTCAGGGCTGATGCGGGTGGAATTGCCGGCCATCAGTCGTCTTCATCGAACAGGATGCAGGCTTGCAGTGCGCAGGCCATGTGCCGTTTCACGGTCCGTTCTCCGATACCCAGGCGGCGCGCCACCTCGACGTAAGTCAGGCCCTCCAGCTGCACCAGCAGGAACACCGAACGCACCATCGGCTTGAAGGTGTCGAGCAGCGCATCGAGTTGCTGCAAGGTTTCGCGCATGGCCCACAGTTCTTCGGCGGACAGCGCCAGCAGCTCGGGCATTTGCGCAAGCATGTCCAGATAGGCGCGCTCCAGGGACTGGCGGCGGAAATGGTCGTACACCAGGCGGCGGCTCACCGTTGCCAGGTAGGCACGGGGCTTTTGCAGGCTGAGGCTGGCGCCGGTTTTCTGCTGGGCCTGGAGCAACCGCAGGAAGGTGTCCTGGGCCAGGTCGGCGGCCTGGGCCGAGCAGCCCAGCCGGCGGTACAGCCATTGCTTGAGCCATCCGTTGTGCTCGGCATAGACCTGGCTCAGATCGTCGTTAATCACGGGTGTCCTCCGGGGCGAGGACGGCACCATAAATGATAACGATTATCAGATCAATTCTGTTATGTTCGTGGGCTCGATAACCAAGGCTGATTGTGCATAAACACCCTTTACCAGCGGCCTCCTTTCCCACTCCTTTGAATTTGTAACAACGTCCTGACGCTATTAAGATCGCGTCCTTTCACCTCACCAGGAATCTCCCAGCAATGGACATGCGTCGCCTTCTATCCTTCTCCCGCAGCAAAGCCCTTCTGCCCCTTCTCCTCGGCATGTGTTCCGCCAATGCACTGGCCAGCGGCCTCAGCGAAAGCCTGCTCTCGTGTGAGCCGTCATTCTTCAAACAGCTGTATTCCCAGCGTGCCGACCTGGGCAAGACCGTCAAGCTGACCCGAGACGATCAGCGCGGCGTGGCCTGGCTGCCGGTGTCGGACCGCCGCGACTTCGACACCGCGTTCCAGCACTTCACCCCTGCTGTCGACGACCAGGGCCTGCGCCTGACCAGCTACTACGACCGGGTCATGGACCTGGGCGAGCAAGGCACTTACTACTTCTGGGGTTTCGAAATCGATGCCAGCCGCGAGCAAGTCATGGCCAAGTTGCCGCAGGCCAACTGGCAGGAGGCTGGTGAGTACTTCATTTCCAGACCACGGATCAAGCTGAACGCCAATTCCGCCTGGCAGGACAATACCTCCGCTGCCGAGGGCATCGCTCCGGCGGCAGGCTCTGCAGAAAAGCTCCTGATGCTCAGCGTCGAGGACGGCAAGACCCGCTTGCTCTGTTCGTTGCAGGGCAGCGTCGATGAGCGTCTGTTGCAGCAGGAACGCCCGGATGTGGCGCAAGGCACTGCACGATGAAGCGCCTGCTATGCCTGGCCGCCGTATTGCTGCTGGGCGGATGCGCCCACGGCACCGTGCCGCAGAAAGCCGTGGCCGAAGCACCGGCCACGCCCCCGAAAGGCATGTTCAAACTGCTGGCGGACGCCGAACTGGCAACCTACTTCGACGCCGATTCCATCGCCCTGTACAAGGGCAATCGGAATTTGCGCCAGTTCTACCTGATCAACAACTACCTCGCACCCGCCCCCAGCGATAAACCTCCGGTAATCCGCAGTTCGCGGGCGACCCGGGTGATCAACTGCGAGCGGGACGAAATGGCGCAGTTCGGCCGGGTGTATTTCTCCCAGCCCTTTGCCCAGGGGCATGAAGTGGCACGCAAGAACGATATTGCCCAATGGGAACCGTTGCAGCGGCAGTCGCTGATCGGGAAGTTGCGCGATGCAATGTGCAATATCGATGCGGCGCAACTTCCGGCGGGCAATCCGGTGTAGCTGGATCTTGGCAGAAGCGAGCACTCGGCTTGGCTCGCCTTCTGGAGCATCCGTGGCAAGCGGCGAAAACAGGGTTCATGATATTTGTTGGCGAACTGCCATCATCAGATGGGCATAATGCAGCTATTTTTTAGCCTCCAGGATCAGCCGCTGCCCGATGATTACCCTGTTCGTCATCCTGCTCGCCACCCTGCCCAACCTGGCGCTGCTGTGGGAGCTGCACAGCCAGCGCCAGCAGCACCGCACCCTGCTGGCGGAGTTGGACGTGGGCATGGTGCAGCTGGCCCGTGATGGCCGAGTGTGCTGGCACAATCCGGCCGCGACCGAACTGCTAGGCTGTACCAGCACGCCACTGCTGGGCCTGCGCCTGCGGCAGCACCTACCGCAGTTGGCCACGCCAGCCGGCTCGGTACAGGTCACGGGCGACGATGGCCAGCCACGCGCGCTCTACATCAGCCAGCAAGGCAAGGCCAATGCCAGGCAATGGCTGCTGATCCGCCCGATCCTGGCCGAGGCCGAACGTTTCCAGCGCAGCCAGTATTTCGCCCGTATCGGTACCTGGGACTGGGACATCGACACCAACCGCCTGTACTGGTCCGATGCCATCTACGGCATGTTCGGCTATTCGGTCGACGAAGTGAAACCGAGCTACGAACTGTTCTGCAACGCGGTTCATCCGGACGATCGCGCCCATGTGCGCGCCGGCGAATTGCGCTGCATCGAAACCGGCGAGAACCACGACGAGGAGTATCGAGTGGTCTGGCCGGACGGTACGCTGCACTGGCTGCGCGAGACCGGCAACGTGATCAAGGACGAGCTTGGCACGCCCATCAAGATGATGGGCGTGGTGCGTGATATCACCGAGGAGAAGGCCTGGGCCAACCAATTGCACCGCCTGGCACACCATGACCCGCTGACCGGCCTGCCCAACCGCCTGGTGTTCGAGGAGCGCCTGGAGGGCGCCCTGGCCTTGGCCCGGCGCAGCCAAAGCCGTGTTGCACTGGTGTTCATTGACCTCAACGGTTTCAAGGCGATCAACGACAGCCTTGGCCACGCGGCGGGCGATCAGGTGCTGCAGGCCACTGCGGCCCGCCTGCACGAGGCGCTGCGCAACTCGGACAGCGTGGCGCGCCTGAGTGGCGACGAGTTCGTCACCGTGCTGGAAGGCCTGTCGGCCGAGCGCGCCCCCGAGGACGAGGCTCGGGCGATCGCGCAGAGGTTGCTGTCGCCGCTGGACGCCCCCATCCGCCTGGGCGACAGCTTGCGGCGGGTCGGCGTCAGCCTGGGCATCGCCCTCTTCCCCGATCACGGGCAGACCCGCGACCAACTGATCCACGTTGCCGACCTGGCGATGTACGAAGCCAAGCGCAGCGGCGACAACCAGTACCGTCTGGGCCAGGCGCAGGCGCTGCATACCCGTAATGGCTGAAAAAACAATGCAGCACCCTCCCGCTGCATTTTCTATCATGGCGGCCTCCAACTCTTTACCTGAGATCGCCATGCCCCTCCCCGCCTTCCGCACCGCCACCCCTGCCGACGTCGACCGTTGCTTCGAGATCGAAATCAGCGCCTATGAAGGCGACGAAGCCGCGACGCACGAGAAGATCGCCACGCGCATCGCCCAGTACCCGCAAGGCTTCCTGATCATGGAACTGGCAGGTGAAGTGATCGGTTTCATCAACTGTGGCTGCGCCCATGAAGTGGTGATGTCCGACGAGGCGTTCAAGGAACTGGTCGGCCATGACAGCGCGGCACCCAACGCCGTGATCATGTCGGTGGTGATCGACCCGGCGCACCAGGGCAAAGGCTACGCCAGCCTGATGATGCGCACCTTCGTCGAGCGCATGCAGGGGATGGGCAAGCGCACCATTCACCTGATGTGCAAGGAGCGCCATGTCGAGCTGTATGCGCGCATGGGCTACCGCTACGTCAAGCCTTCGGCTTCCGACCATGGCGGCATGGCCTGGCATGAGATGGTGATGGCGCTCTGAGGCGTGAGCGTAGGAGCGGGCTTGCCCCGCGATGGGGTGCGCTAAACCGAGTCAGCTTTCGACGCTGGCATCTGCCACGGCACCGGCTTCGGCAGCCAGCTTCGCCCGGTCGGCCTTGCAGATGTATTTGGGCTTGCGCGGCGCCAGCTTGGCACTGGCTTTTTTCGCGTGAGCTTTGAGGAGTTGCTTGATCTTTTTCTGGCGGTTCATTGGCGGGTCCGGGTGTTTCGGGCTGATTACGCAGACGCCATCATACCTGGCCCAGAGCACCGTCGGCGACGGCAGTGCTGCTTGTTTGTCGGCAACGCGCTACCCTCGCCCGCCACACAGAAGTCTTGAAGGCTTGATGCCAGGAGTATGGGATGCAAAAGCTGTTGTTACCGATCGCCATTTTCGTCAGCGTGATTGCCGTGGGCAAAGTGTGCGAACACTACGCCATGGACCCGACGCTGAAAATTGGCCTGCTGTGTGTGGTGGCGGCAGTGATACAGATCGCCTTTAGCCGCTATCAACGTTCACGTCAGCGCAACAGCAACACTTGACCCGCGCGCCAAGCGACTTGCCCGTTATCCTGATTGCCTGCACCACGCCCTTCATTGCCCCGGGTTTCCCATCGGTCAGGCGGTCATGGCAGATCGCCTTGAGAGGGCTATCGTTGCTTTCTGGGTAACGACTACCAACCGAGGCCGGCGCCATGAACACCAGTGATCTGCTCGAACAGTTACTCCGGGCCGGGCAAAGCTCGCAAGCGCAACAACGAAGCGGCGGCACTTCATCGCAAGACAGCCTGGGTGGCTTGGGTGGCTTGCTTGGCGGCCTGCTTGGCGGCGGTGGCAGTTCGGCCGGCGGCGGCCTTGGTGGTTTGCTGGGCGGTCTGTTGGGTGGCGGCGGCAGCGCTGGCCAGGGGCGCTCCGCAGGTGGCCCCAATTACGCGGCCCTGGCGTCGTTGGGCATGATGGCGTACCAGGCTTATCAAAGCTGGCAGCGCAGCCAGGCGGCAGCCCCGCAACAGGCGCTGCGTACCGTCGATCAATTGTCCGGCCCCGAGGTCGAGGATCACAGCCATGCCATCCTGCGCGCACTGATTGCCGCCGCCAAGGCTGACGGTCGCATAGACGAACAGGAAGAACAGTTGATCTACGCCGAAATCAAACGTCAGACCAGCGACCCGCAACTTCAGCAATGGCTGGATGAAGAAGTCAGCAGGCCGCTCGATGCCGTGCAGGTGGCTCAATCCGCTCGGGACCCGGCCATGGCTGCAGAGATGTACCTGGCCAGCGTGATGCTGGTGGATGACCAGCAGGACGCAGAGCGGGCCTACCTCGACGAGCTGGCCAGCGCACTGCAACTCGATCCGACCTTGCAGTTGCACCTGGAGCAGCAGGCCAAGGGAGGCGCCTGACCGGGCGGCGATGCGTTCACCTGCCTACATCGCTTTCATTTCTGCGATGTCACGCGCCACCTGGTCGGCAGAATGATCGAACATCGCCTGCTCCTGCGCATCCAGGGGCAACTCGATTACGCGCTTGATCCCTGCTTCTGCCAGCACACAGGGCACACCCATCGCGATATCCTTTCGACCGTACTCGCCCTCGAGGATCGCCACCGTCGGCAAAATGCGGTTACGCCCATGGGCGATGGCATCGACCATCTGCGCGATGGCCACACCGGGTGCATCGCAGGCGCTGCCCAGCTTCTTCAAGCCCAGAATCTCGCCGCCGCCCTGGCGGGTGCGCTGCACGATCCGCTCGATCTGCTCGGCTGACAGGAACTGCGACAAAGGCACCGAACCGACCGCGCAGTAGCGCATCAACGGCACCATGCTATCGCCATGGCCGCCGAGCACCAGCGCCGTGATGTCGCGAGCACAAAACCCGGTTTCCTCGGCAATGAAACACTTCATGCGCGCGGTATCCAGCACTCCCGCCTGCCCGAACACCTTGTCGCGCCCCAGCCCACTGCGCGACCAGGCTCGATAGGTCAGCACATCGACTGGGTTCGACACCACCAGCAAGGTCGCCGCCGGTGCGTGGCGCCGGATATCCAGCAGGATACTGTCGAGAATGGGCAAATTGATGCTCAGCACATCCTGACGCGATTGGCCTGGCTTGCGCGGCACGCCCGCGGTAATCACCACCAGGTCGGAACCTTGCAGCATCTGGGCATCGGACCCGCCAAGCACTCGGGTATCGGACCCTGACTCGATGGCCGCCTGCCAGACATCCAGCGCCTTGCCCTGTGCCAGCTCGCCCTGCACATCGATCAACATCAACTCGCGGCACAATTCTGCCCGGGCAATGACCTGGGCCGCCGCCTCGCCCACCATGCCGGCACCTACAATCGATAACTTGTTCATCTACCACCTCCCGCAGTGCGCGGAACCCGCAGCGCGCACGTCTGTACAGAGAAGTATCGACCCCTGGCGCCAGAAGGCCACTCCAAGCTGCGTTATCGACCCAAAGCCGCCTTTCATTCCATCGCCCCATGCTGCGGTCGCATTGAGCAGCACAGCGGTCATGAGCATGACTAAAGGGCTTGTGAAATCAATTCAGTTCCACTCGCTTAGTACCGCCACATAAAATACCTATCAATTGCAGTATTTATGAATATTTGAGTGGGACCCCGACCATGGTAACCGCGGACTTTGAATTTTCCATCAAGCGCATTCGCTTCGACGAAAATTATCAGCCCTCCGAAAATACCCGTATCACGACCAATTTCGCCAACTTGGCGAGAGGTGCGAGCCGTCAGCAGAACTTGCGCAACACCCTGCGGATGATTGACAACCGCTTCAACGCCTTGGCGCACTGGGACAATCCATATGGGGATCGTTACAGCGTCGAGCTTGAAATCATTTCCGTCGAAATGACCATCGATGCTGAAAGCGCCGAGAACGGCCTGCCGCTGATCGAACTGTTGAAAACACAGATAATCGACCGAAAGACCGGCGAGCGCATGGCCGGCATGGTCGGGAACAACTTCTCGTCTTACGTGCGCGACTACGATTTTAGCGTGCTGCTCTTGGGGCACAATAAAAACCAGCCGGCGTTCAGCACGCCAGAGCACTTTGGCGAACTGCACGGGAAGTTGTTCAAGCACTTCGTCAGCTCAACAACTTATAAAGAGCACTTTGCCAAGCAGCCGGTCATCTGCCTGAGCGTTTCCAGCAGCAAGACTTACCATCGCACTGAAAACCAGCACCCGGTACTGGGTTCTGAATATCAGCAAGATGAATACTCCTTGACCGATGAGTACTTCGCCAAAATGGGCATGAAGGTGCGTTACTTCATGCCGCCGAACAGTGTGGCGCCTTTGGCTTTCTACTTCTCAGGCGACTTGCTCGGTGACTACAGCAACCTTGAGCTGATCAGCACCATCAGCACGATGGATACCTTCCAGAAGATCTACCGCCCCGAAATCTACAATGCCAATTCTGCGGCAGGGAAATCCTACCAACCCAGCCTGAAGCATGAAGACTATTCGCTGACGCGCATTGTCTACGACCGCGAGGAACGTAGCCGGCTGGCTATCGAACAGGGACGCTTTGTCGAGGAACACTTCATCAAACCCTACCACTCGATACTCGAGCAGTGGTCCGCCAACTACGCTGCCTGACGCATTGGAAATACAAGGTCATCCTTCATGAAAAAGCTGTTACCCACCTCGACGGCAGGTAGTTTGCCCAAGCCCTCCTGGCTGGCACAACCCGAGACACTCTGGTCACCCTGGAAACTGCAAGATCAGGCATTGATCGAAGGCAAACAGGATGCCTTGCGCTTGTCATTGCAAGAGCAGCAGCACGCCGACATCGATATCGTCAGTGACGGCGAACAAACCCGCCAGCACTTTGTAACCACCTTCATCGAGCACCTGAGCGGCGTCGATTTCGAGAAGCGTGAAACCGTGCGCATCCGTGATCGCTATGACGCGAGCGTACCTACGGTGGTGGGTGCCGTTGCTCGGCAAAAGCCAGTGTTTGTCGAAGATGCCAAGTTCTTGCGCCAGCAAACCGGGCAGCCGATCAAATGGGCGCTGCCAGGGCCCATGACCATGATCGATACGCTGTACGACAACCACTATAAAAGCCGCGAAAAACTGGCCTGGGAATTCGCCAAGATTCTCAACCAGGAAGCCAGGGAGCTGGAAGCTGCCGGTGTCGACATCATCCAGTTCGATGAACCGGCATTCAATGTGTTCTTCGACGAAGTGAATGACTGGGGGGTCGCCACCCTGGAAAGGGCCATTGAAGGCCTTAAATGTGAAACCGCCGTGCACATCTGCTACGGCTATGGCATCAAGGCCAACACCGACTGGAAAAAGACCCTGGGGTCGGAGTGGCGGCAATATGAAGAGGCCTTCCCCAAACTGCAAAAATCCAGCATCGATATCGTCTCGCTGGAATGCCACAACTCGCATGTCCCCATGGACCTGATCGAGCTCATCCGCGGCAAGAAAGTGATGGTAGGCGCCATCGACGTGGCGAACCACGCCATCGAAACACCCGAGGAAGTGGCCGATACCCTGCGCAAGGCACTTCAGTTCGTCGATGCCGACAAGCTCTATCCGTGCACCAACTGTGGCATGGCCCCCCTGCCTCGCCAGGTCGCCCGCGGTAAGCTGAGTGCCTTGAGCGCAGGTGCAGAAATCGTCCGCAGAGAACTCCTGGCCAACTGAGGGCAGGTGAACGTCAGGTCATACCATGTCACTTTCCACCACAGCCATCGAGCCTTCGCGCTTTCGCGAAGCGCTCGGGCACTACGCCTCCGGTATCACGGTCATCACCTCACTCAGCGATGGCGAGCCGCTCGGCTTCACCTGCCAGTCGTTCTACAGCGTGTCGATGAGCCCGCCGCTGGTGTCATTCAGCGTGATGGCCAGTTCGGCCAGTTATCCCGGTATTCGCCAGGCGGGCCGCTTCGCGGTGAACATTCTGTCGGGTGAGCAGGTCGGGATTTCCAACCAGTTCGCCCGCAAAGGCACGGACAAGTGGCATGGCGTGCAATGGCAGGCGTCGCCTTTGGGCAACCCGGTCATCGCCGGCAGCCTGCACTGGCTCGATTGCCAGATTCACGCCGAACACCCGGCCGGGGATCACCTGATCGTCATCGGTGAAGTGAAAGCGTTGAAGCTGCATGAAGCCTCGGCTACGCAACCCCTGCTGTATTTCAAAGGAAACTATTGCAACCTCGCCGCGCCTGGCGCGGCTTGAGGCTTTGCCTTCTGCTCATGATCGACTTGAGACACCTTCGTACACTGCATGCCTTGCGCGAAACGGACAGCCTGCCCGACGCCGCCGAGCGCCTGCACCTCACGCAGTCGGCGCTGTCACACCAGTTCCGCGAGCTGGAAAACCGCCTCGGCATGCCCGTGTTCGTGCGCAAGTCCAAGCCGGTGCGCTTTACCACCGCCGGCCTCAAGCTGCTGCAACTGGCCGACCAGGTACTGCCGCTGATCCGCACGACGGAACGCAACCTGGGCAAACTGGCCGGCGGCACGGCCGACCGGCTGCATATCGCGATCGAGTGCCACAGCTGCTACCAATGGCTGATGCCTTCGCTGGACGAATTCCGCAGCGCCTGGCCAGAAGTCGAACTGGACCTGGCATCGGGGTTGTCGTTCGCGCCACTGCCGGCACTGGAGCGGGGCGACCTCGACCTCGTGGTGACCTCCGACCCCCTACCCCTGCCAGGCATCACCTACGTGCCGCTGTTCGGCTACGAGGCCATGCTGGCCATCGACAAGCATCATGCCCTGCGTGAAAAGCCCTATGTGGAACCTGCCGACATCGCCAGCCAGACCTTGATCACCTACCCGATCGAGCGCAACCGCCTGGACATCTTCACCCGTTTCATCGAACCGGCCGAGGTGGAGCCGGCCCAGGTGCGCACCGCAGAAATGACCATCATGATGATGCAGTTGGTGGCCAGCGGCCGTGGGGTTTGCTGCCTGCCGAACTGGGCGGTGCACGAGTACACCTTGCGCGGTTACGTGATTGCCAAGCGCCTGGGCGAGCAAGGCCTGCACGCCACGCTGTACGCGGCGGTTCGCAGCGACATGCTCGAAGTGCCCTACATGAGTGATTTCCTGCTCACGGCAAAGGACATTTCCTTTGCCACGCTGGAGGGCGTCAATACAGCGCCGCAGCCCCCGGTCTGAGCCTCACACCCCCTGCCGGCGCATGGTCAAGATCGCCGCACCAAAACCAATGAAGGTCGTCCCCACCACCCGGCTCACCCAGCGCGACAGCGCCGGCCGGGTCAGCACGCCTTTGGCTCGGGTGGCGAGCGCGGCATACAGGCTCAGCGACGTCAGCGACAACGCCATGAAGATGCTGGTGAGGATCAGGAACTGCGGCAGCAGCGCGGCGCCCTGGTCGATGAACTGCGGGAACAGCGCCGTGAAGAACATGGTCGCCTTGGGGTTGGTCACCGCCGTGAGGAAGGCCGACTTGAACAGCTTGCGGGGCGTGGGGCTGGCCTTCTTCGCGCCCTCCTCGAGGCCGTCCACCAGCATCGGGCTTTTCTTCAGCAACTGCTTGGCGCCCAGGTAGAACAGGTAGCCGGCACCGAGGATCTTCACCGCGTTGAACAGCCATTCGGAGCTGGCCAGCAATGCGCCGAGGCCCAGCATCGCCGCCGCCGACAGGCAGAACAGTCCGCTGGCGTTGCCCAGCGACGACCACACCGCGCTGCGTTGCCCGTGGGCCAGGCTGTTGTTGATCGCCATCAGCGTGGCGGGGCCTGGGCTGGCAATGGCGATCGCGGCAACCAGGGTGAAGGCAAGAATCGAGTGAGCATCCATTTTCAAGGACTCTGCGGGAGTGAAGCCAGCAGCTTACAGAACCTTGCTGATAAACGCTCGCCCCCGTACTAGAGCGGGCCAGTGCATCGTGCGCATGGGCTTGAGCACTGGGATGGTCAGCGGCAAGTGAGCGCAATGGCAGGCAAGCACTACCCCACCCGGCGCACGAACTGCTGCTCGATGACCGTCGCCCCCCATTGATCGCCGGGTGCCTCGTGGGTGAGTTCGAAGCCGAACGACTCATACAGGCGCCGCGCCGCGTCCAGTCCCTTGAATGTCCAGAGCTCGATGGCCGAGAACCCCTGCTGGTCGCAGAACGTCATGGCCTCGTGGAGCAAGCGCCGGCCCACGCCAGCACCTCGGCAGCCGTCGTCCAGAATGAACCAGCGCAGATGGGCGGTGTTGTCACCATGGCCCTGCCCATCAATGGCCACCGAGCCGACGATGCGCTGGCCTTGGCTGGCCACCCAGATACCATTGCGCGGATCATCCAGACGCCCGATGAACTCGGCCGCGCCAGTGGCGACCTTGCGCTCGAAGTACGACCCGAAGCCTGAGTGTCGGGCGTAATACACCCCATGCATTTCGGCAATGCGGCCGATCAGGCCCGGGCGATAACCGCAACTGATCTGGATCGCGCTGGCTGGCGTTGTCTCGGTGCCCAGGCGATGAGCCTGCAGCGCCTGGGCATAGGCTTGCAGCCCTTGCGCCACGCCCTGTTGCTGCGCTGTATCAAGCGCGGCAAGCGCGCTGCTGACCTGGGCCTGGCCAAAGGCATGGATCGCCTCGACCGTGCGCTGGCCCTTGGCGGTCAGGGTGAGGCGTTTGGTACGGCCGTCTGCTTCGCCAGCGGCTTCTTCGACCTCTTCGGCATCGATCAACCTGGCGACCATGCGGCTGACGCTGGACTTCTCCAGGCCCAGCAGTTGCACCAACTGCGCTGCCGTCAACGCGCCACGGTTGCCGAGCTCCAGCAGCGCATGCACCGCCGAGGGCGAATGGGCAGTGCCCGCCAGGGTGTTGCCCATGAAGCCCAGCTCGCGAACCATGGTGCGTGAAGCGCTACGGATCTGCTCCACCAATGAAGGGTCGATATTCATCTGTCAGCCTCGCCAGTAATTAGTTGCAACATACAACCATATACCGAAAATGCTGTCCAGCTCGCCTGCGTCAGGCACAGGCCTGCTGGTTGCGCCCGGCGCCCTTGGCGCCATACAGCGCCTGGTCAGCCGCGTCGATCAAGGCCTGGCCGCTTTGCAGTTGCGCCCCCGGCACCGAGGCAATACCGATGCTCACGGTAACCTGCCCAAAGGGGCTGGTGCGGTGCACGATGTTTCGCTGGCTCAACCGCTCGAGCACATGCCGCGCCACCGCCGCCGCCCCGTCGCGCTCGGTATTGGCCAGGATGACGGCGATTTCCTCACCGCCATAGCGCGCCACCAGGTCACCGGCGCGCCGCACGCAGGCCTGCAGCACATGGCTGACCTCGCGCAGGCAGGCGTCGCCGGCAACATGCCCGTAGGTATCGTTGTACAACTTGAAGTAATCGATATCGATCATCAGCAGCGCAAGGCTGGTGCCCTGGCGCTGGGCGCGCTGCACTTCCAGCGCGAGGGTTTCATCGAAACAGCGGCGGTTGGCAAGGCCGGTCAGGGCATCGTTCATCGCCAGGCGCTCGAGCTGCTGGTTGGAGTCCAGCAACTGTTGCTGGGTGACCCGCAGTTCGCCCTCCACGGCGGTCCTGCGGCGGATATCGCGGATCAGCATCCAGCCGATGGCGCCTGTCAGGCCCAGCAGGCCGGCCACCACCAGCAGCGACACCAGTGCCTCGAGCGTCCATGCCGCCAGCACTTCGTGCTTGCCCACGGCGACTGTGGTCACCAGCCCCAGCCGGTCATTCTTGCGGAAGGCATACAACCGCTCGACGCCATCGAGGCTTGAGGTGAACGATGCAGTGCCGACGGATTGCTCCACCAGGTACTTGGCATAGATCGGCGACTTGGCGAAGTTGCGCCCCATGTCCTGCTCACGGAAGGGATAGCGCACCAGCATCGAGCCGTCGGTATAGGACAGGCCGATCGCGCCTTCCTGCCCCACATCGATCTTGCCGAACAGACGCAGGAAGTTCTCCACCCCCAGGGTCACCGCCACCACCCCGGCAAAGGCGCCATCGGCGTCATTGAAACGGCGGCTGATGGTAATCACCCATTCCTGGTTGGAGCGGCTGCGGATCGGCAGGCCGATGAAGGGCTCGCGCGAAGGGTCGTCGCGGTGATGGATGAAATAAGCCCGGTCACTGCTGTTGGCACCTGACGGGATCGGCCGGTTGGACGACATCAGCCAGCGGCCTTGTTTGTCGTAGATGGTGACACCGCTGAGCTGCGGCATCAGCGGCTGCTGACGGCTCACCAGGGTTCTCAGCCGCTCGACTTGCGCCGGGCCGCTGCCTTCGGTCTCCAGGCGTTCGACCAGGCCCAGCAGCAGCAACGAGCTCTGGCGCACGATGCCTTCGGAATAGGTCGACAGGGCCTGGGTCAGGTTCAGCCCGTGGACGTTTACTTCCTCCAGCGCACGCTCCCGGGAAGCCATGACTTTCCACAGGGTCAGCGATGCCAGCGAACAACCAATAACCAGTAGCAAGAGCACAACGAGGTGGATGTCACGCTTCACGTCAGTACCTGATGGAGATTCCGGATTCTCAAGCTGGCGGCCATTGCCTGCAGGCAACGGCACAAGGCGCATTCCTGGCCGCCGGCAAGGATACAAGGAGTCGCGTAGCGGCGCAGTAACCACAATCGATGCAAGGGGAAAACGTTTGCTGCTCGCGACGCATTTTGCCGCGGCGTCGGCGCTTGAAAACGACGACGCGCGGCGCAGCGCACTCAGGTGTTCATCGCTGCCACACCTGCCCCGCCTCGCTGACCACCCAGGGCGCCTGGTCGGCAGCGATCCGCACCCCGCCCACCCAGCGCTCGGCCGGCTGTTGGTCAAGCCAGTTGGCCTGCCTGCCCAGCACCTGCTCACCCAGCGCGGTAAGACGTAACGGACGTTGTTGCCAGTTGTCGCCCTCGCCTTCGAGCAATAACGGCCGTGGGCTGTCGATCAACGGGCGCAGCAGCACGCCGAACATCATGTCCCCCAGGTACGGCAGTGGGTCCTCGTGCGCCATCAGTTCGGCGAACACCCGCGCCGCCGGCTGCTCGCCCAGGCGCGCGAGGATGCGCAGGGTCAAGCGCTCGGTCAGGCTCAGGCCATCCTCGGCGCCGGGCAGTTCCTGCAGCTGGCGCGCCAACGCACCTTGCAGCAACGGCAGCGCCGTATGCGGGCGGCTGGCGAGCTGCGCCCAGGCGCGCGGGTCCGGTGCGGTGTAGGCGGCCCAGGCCTGCCGCGCCAGGGCCAGGGCTGGCTCGCCGAGGGCACGGCGTTGTGGCCACAGCCATGCCAGTACATCAGGGGCCAGTTGGCCGATACCGATGAAACGCTGCACGCCGGGAACCTGGCAGGTTTCGATCAGTTCCAGGCGGCGCGGCAGGCACGGCAGGCTGGCCAGTACGCGAATCAGGAACAACTGGTCGTAGGCGTCCGCTTCGCACCAGAGCACCATTTCGCTGTCGCCGTTCAACTGCGCCAATGCAGCGCGCTGCCTGGCCTGGCGCTGTTCGATGTCCTGCGCCGGGAGTTTGAACGCCTGCAGTACATACTCGGTACGTATCTGCCAGTACGCCGCTTCCGGCAACGTCGGCACCGGCCCCATGACCATGGGGTCGTCGAACATGTGGAAAGCACCAGTAAACCCGGCGATGCGCAGGCTGTGCTCGATATCGTTGCCGCAGCGCCAATGCTGCACCTGGGCCTCGCCATCGCTGGCAAAACCGGGGTGACGGGCGGCGAAATCGACTGCATCGGCATGGGCCTTGAGCTTTGGCCAGCTGGGGAAGCCGGCTTCGCGGGCGACCAGCCACTGGGTGTCGGCCAGGCGGTACTCGGGCCCGGGCAAGCCAAGGGCGCGCAGTTGGGCGCGGGTTTCGTCGTCGAGGGTTTTCAGCAGGCGCTTGGCGCGCTTGCGCAAGGCGGGCAGGTCGATCAGGCCGTGATGGCGGGATGCATGAATGGCGGGCATGCCAACTCCTTGTGGGGCTCGGTCCGCCGACAAGCCGGGAGCTGGAATGTAAAGAAAGCGTGCAGTGCCTGGGCAACCCCTTCGCGCGGACCGCGGGCGCAGCGAACGCCTGGGGCGAGACTCTAGCGGCTGGCAGCGTTTGATGCAATCGATGTGCTCCGACGCCTCTGGCCTGCGTCTATCAGGACTTCCCGCAAGCGCTGCCCTTTCGCCCCAGGTGCCCCGATGCAAGCACTTCTGCAAGAGATCCTCGACCACGTCCGCCCCCTGCTCGAACAAGGCCAGGTGGCGCAATACATCCCCGCCCTGGCCCAGGTCGAACCGCGCCAGCTGGGCATCGCCGTGCAGGGCCTCGACGGCCAGCTGCACTGCGCGGGTGACGCGCACACGCCGTTCTCGATCCAGAGCATCTCCAAGGTGTTCAGCCTGGTCCAGGCGATCAACCACAGCGGCGAAGGCATCTGGTCGCGGCTGGGTTACGAGCCCTCGGGGCAGGCGTTCAATTCGCTGGTGCAGCTGGAGGTGGAAAAGGGCCGCCCGCGCAACCCGTTCATCAACGCCGGCGCCCTGGTGATCTGCGACATCAACCAGTCACGCTACGCCACCCCGACCCTGTCGATGCGCGACTTCGTCCGCCGCCTGGCCGCCAACCCGAAGATCGTCAGCGACAGCGTGGTGGCCGAGTCGGAATACCAGCACCGCGCGCGCAACGCGGCCATGGCCTACCTGATGCAGGCCTTCGGCAACTTCCACAACGATGTCGACGCGGTGCTGCGCAGTTACTTCCACCACTGCGCGCTGTCGATGAGCTGCGTCGACGTGGCACGCGGTTTCGCCTTCCTGGCCAACAACGGCCTTTGCCCCAACAGCGGCGAGCAGGTGCTGAGCGCACGCCAGGCGCAGCAGGTGAACGCGATCATGGCCACCAGCGGGCTGTATGACGAGGCCGGCAACTTTGCCTACCGGGTGGGTTTGCCTGGCAAGAGCGGCGTGGGCGGCGGCATCGTCGCGGTGGTGCCGGGGCGCTACAGCATCTGCGTATGGTCACCGGCGCTCAATGCCGCGGGCAACTCGCTGGCGGGGCTGCGGGCGCTGGAGCTGTTGAGCGAGCGGATTACCGGGTCGGTGTTTGCGGCGCTGGCATAAGTTCCGGCGCCGAAGCAAACACGCCCTCTTCCTCCAGTTTGCCAACCAGCCATTGCGGCCATACGGTGTCGGTGGTCGCCCGCAGTTCCTCGGCCGACCACCAGCGATGGTCGGCGATCACTTCGCACTCGTTTGCAGTCCATTCGGCATTGGACAGCGCACGTTGCACCACCTGCACGATGAAATAGCGCTCCACCGACAGCACTTCTTCGCCGCTGGGCAGCACCAGCGGGAAGCGACGCTCGGCGATGGACGCATCTACCGCATCGATGACGATGCCGGTTTCTTCACGCAACTCGCGAATGGCCGCTGCCTCGAAGCTCTCGCCCGCCTCCAGCCCGCCGCCCGGTGTCGCCCAGTAATCGTCGCCGGCCAACGCGCCCTGGGTGTGCACGAACCTGAACAACAACACCCGTCGCGCTGGGTTGATGACCAGCAGTCGTGCCGATTTGCGCTCGCGCATGTACCTATCCTTGTTCGCGTGGGGTAACAGGCCTGGGATTGGCGCCCGGGCCAAAAAGTGCGCCATCATACGCGAGCGCCCCGGCGCCGCTACTCCTGGCCTGCAACAAGGCCTCACTTGATGAAAGGAATGCCCATGCTCCGCCTGGATTGGCTCGAAAACCACATGCAGCACAGCGACACCCTGGCGCTATGGCTGCACCAGCAGTTCCACTACGAATTCGCCGACCTGCCCCTGCTCGACTGGCAAAAGGCATTCAGCGAAGGCCAGCGCAATGGCCAGTGGCGCTGCCTGATCGCCCTCGACGGCGACCAGTTGCTGGGCAGCGCTGCGCTGGCCACTGACGACCTGCCCGAGCGCCCCGAACTCGGCCCTTGGCTGGCCTGCGTGTTCGTCACTGCGCAGGCGCGTGGCCAGGGCCTGGCCGAGCGGCTGATCGACGGCGTCTGTGAACAGGCGCGCAAAACCGGCATCTCGACCCTTTACCTGCATACCCACGATCAGCAGGCGTATTACCAAAAGCGCGGCTGGCGCCTGCTGGAGCGCTTCGAGGCCTGGGGCGAGGAACACTGGCTGATGTCGCGCGAGCTGGGTTGAAACACCAAGGCGCCGGCCCGCGTGCTCCCACAGGGAATTTTTTGCCGCAGCAGGAGATCGGATATCGCAGGCACCTTTTTTTGCAGGTGTATGTGTTGCGCTGAGCTCGGCAAGGCCGGGGCGCAGCGACTAATCTGAACATTCGATCACCGGGCGCGCACACCTGAGGAGCCCGCCAGACGCACTCGACTTCAGGACGTTTAAAGATGCCCAACAGCCGACCAGAACCCCCGGCAGTCCCTACCTTGGGCCGCGCGCTGTTGGACAGCGAGTTGCGCTTGCGCTTGCTGGCGACCGCCAGCAGCACGGCGATCTACCGCATGAGCCCGGACTGGCAGGCCATGTATCAACTCAACGGCGAGGGGTTTCTGCAAGACGCCACACAACCCGACCCACAGTGGATCGAAACCTATATCCCCCCGCAAGACCGGCCCAAAGTGCTGGCAGCCATCGCCAAGGCGATAGCCGAGCGGGCCATCTTCGAACTGGAACACCGCGTATGGTTGCCAGGCGGCCGCTTCGGCTGGACCCTGTCGCGGGCCGTGCCGATCTTCGACGACCACGGCGAGATCATCGAATGGTTCGGCGCTGCGGTGGACGTGACCCAACAGCACGAAACGATGGCCCGCCTGCGCGAGAGCGAAGCGGCATTCAAGACCATCGCCGACACCGTGCCGCAGTTGGTCTGGGTGACTGACCAGAACGGGCGCTTCGAATTTTTCAACCAGCGCTGGCACGACTATTTCGGCGAAACCGGCCAGCAAGAAGCCTTCCATTGGTATGCCGAAACCTGCGTGCACCCCGACGACATCGCCGCCGTCGAGCAAGCTTTTGCCCAGGCCCGCGCCAGCGGCCAGGTGCTCGAGAGCGAGCACCGCCTGCGCTACCACGATGGCAGCTACCGCTGGTTCATGGTGCGCGCCCAGCCCTACCGCGACCCTGAGAGCGGCGCCCTGCTGCGCTGGTACGGCACCGCGGTGGACGTGCACGACCGCCATGGCGCCGAGCAGCAACTGCGCAGCTTCAACGAAGCACTGGAAGTACAGGTGCAAACCGGCTCTCGCGACCTGCAGGCGGCCGAAGCGCAGATGCGCCAGATGCAGAAGCTCGAAGCCATCGGCCTGCTCACCGGCGGGGTGGCCCACGACTTCAACAACCTGCTGACGGTGATCCGCAACGCCGCTGAGCTGATGCGCCGCAAGCCACTGCCGGCAGAGCGCCAGCAGCGTTACCTGGACGCCATCCTCGACACCACCGACCGCGCCGCCAAGCTCACCAGTCAACTGCTGGCCTTCGCCCGCCGCCAGGCACTGCGCCCGGAAGTGTTCCCGGTACTGCATCAGGTCGAACAGATCGCCGAAATGCTGCGCAGCATCGTCGGCGCGCACATGCAGGTCCTGGTGCAGGGCCCCGCGCAGCCCTGCTACATCGAGGCGGACCTGAACCAGTTCGAAACCGCCCTGGTCAACCTGGTGGTCAATGCCCGCGATGCCATGCAGGGGCAAGGCACCATTACCCTCACCATCGAAACCACCGATGAGCAGGTCACCATCGCCGTGGCCGACGACGGCCATGGCATCGCCGCCGCCGACCTGGAGCGGATCTTCGACCCCTTCTACACCACCAAGGAAGTCGGCAAGGGCACTGGGCTGGGGCTGTCCCAGGTGTACGGCTTCGTCCATCAGTCCGGCGGTGCGATCAGCGTGCAGAGTACCCCCGGCCAAGGCACGACCTTCACCGTATCGTTGCCGGCGGTGGCCGCCCCCGCCCCCGATCTGGCAGCGGCGCCCGAAGCTACCCTGGCCAAGCCCAAGGGCCGCATCCTGGTGGTCGAGGACAACCTGCAGGTGCGTGAATTCACCGCCACCCTGCTGGCCGACATGGGTTACGCCACCTGCCTGGCCCACGACAGCATCAGCGCCCTGGCGCTGCTGGAAGCCGGCCAGCCGCGCATCGACCTGGTGCTGTCGGATGTGGTCATGCCCGGGGTCAGCGGCATCGAACTGGCGCGCACCATCAAGCGCCGCTGGCCCGACATCCCGCTGGTGCTGACCAGCGGCTACAGCCAGGTGCTGGCCGACGATGCGCAGCCTGGCGTGGAGCTGTTGAACAAGCCGTACTCGGCCGAGCAGTTGTTGCGCGCGTTCGAGGCCGCGATCAAGCCGTCCTGAACAGGTGCTGCATGCACCGGCCTCATCGCCCTGACGCACTAGCGCAATCCGCTGGAATGCTTGCCTGATCCTCTGAACCTGCAGGCCCATGGATGGGCAACCCGGCACCCCAGGACTAAAGTTCGCTGAGGTCCGACAACTGTTGCCAACAGAGGCGGCGCCTCGCTGCGCCACCCTGCCCATAACGATCCGCCATCAACCGATGATCAGCACGATGAGCCATGGAGCCCACCATCATGGAACTACGAATCAACCAGAAGACCTACCAGGTTGACGCCGAAGCCGACACCCCGTTGCTGTGGGTGATCCGTGACGATCTCGGCCTGACCGGCACCAAGTACGGCTGCGGCCTGGCCCAGTGCGGCGCCTGTTCGGTGCTGGTGGACGGCAACGTGGTGCGTGCCTGCGTCACCCCAGTGGCCGGGGTGGTGGGCCGCGAGGTGACCACCATCGAGGCGATCGAGGCCGACGCCATCGGCAAGCGAGTGGTCGCGGCCTGGGTCGAGCATCAGGTGGCACAGTGCGGTTATTGCCAGTCCGGCCAGGTGATGGCCGCCACCGCGCTGCTCAAGCACACCGCCAAGCCCAGCGATGCGCAGATCGACGCGGCGATGGTCAACCTGTGCCGCTGCGGCACCTACAACGCCATCCATGCTGCCGTGCATGCGCTGGCCCAAGGGGAGAACGCCTGATGAGCACACGCATCAGCACTCCCGAGGACTTGCTCAAGCTGCCCGTGGGCGAAACCGTCAACCTATCGCGCCGACGCTTCCTCACCGGCACCGCCGTGGGCGCCCTGGTGCTCGGCTTTGGCCTGCCACTGGGCGCGCCACGGGTACAGGCTGCGGCGGCAACCGCCGAGCGCGGCACCCAGGTGCCGGCGTTCCTGGAAATTCGCCCGGACGGCACCATCCGCCTGCTCAGCCCGTTCATGGAAGGCGGCCAGGGCACCTTCACGGCCATGGCGCAGATCGTCGGCGAAGAGCTGGACGCCGACCCCGCCAGCTTCGTGGTCGACAGCGCCCCGCCCGGCGAGGCCTACGTGGTGATGGAAAACGGCATGCGCATTACCGGCGGTAGCATGTCGGTACGCATGAGCTACCCGACCATGCGCCGTCTCGGGGCGCTGGCCCGGGCCATGCTGCTGCAAGCCGCCGCCGAGCAGTTGGGCGTGCCGGTGAGCGAACTGGGCACCGAGCCGGGCAAGGTGATCCACGCCGCCTCGGGCCGGTCGCTGGCCTACGGTGAACTGGCCAGCCGCGCCATGGACCTGCCGGTGCCTGACCCGGCCGGCATCACCCTGCGCGACCCCAGCCAGTTCCGCTGGATCGGCAAGCCGGTGCGGCGCCTGGATGCCTACGACAAGTCCACCGGCAAGGCCGTCTACAGCATCGACGTAAAACTCGACGGCATGCTCCACGCCGCCGTGCAGCATGCACCGCGCCTGGGGCTGACGGTGGGCAGCCTGCGCAACGAAGACCAGGTCAAGGCCATGAAGGGCGTGCACTCGGTGCATCAGCTGCCCGGTGCGGTGGCGGTGGTCGCCGAACGCTGGTGGCACGCCAAACGGGCGGTCGAAGCCCTGCAGGTGGACTGGAAGGCGCCCGGCGCCGACAGCAAGGTGCGGCCGATGCCGGCGGACTTTTCCAGCGCCGCCTGGCTTGAACACCTGGCCAGCCAGCCCGGCACGCCCCGCGACGACGAACATGAAGGCGATGTAGCCGCCGCCCTGGCCAGCGCCAAGAGCACGGTCGAGGCCAGTTACCACAACCAGTACCTCAACCACGCCCAGCTCGAGCCGCCGTCCGCCACCGCGCGGTTCAACCCCGACGGCACCCTGGAGGTGTGGCTGCCCAACCAGGCGCCGGACATGTTCCGCGACGATATCGCCAAACGTACCGGCCTGGACGCTGCGCAGATCACCCTGCACTCGCCGTTGCTGGGCGGTTTCTTCGGCCGCCACTTCCTCTACGACTCGGCCAACCCCTACCCCCAGGCCATTGCCCTGGCCAAGGCGGTCGGGCGCCCGGTGAAGCTGATCTGGACCCGTGAGGAAGAATTCCTGCGCGACGTGCTGCGCCCGGTGGCTGCGGTCAAGTTCCGCGCCGGGCTGGACGCCGAAGGCTTCCCGATTGCCATCGAGGCCGTCAGCGCCACCGAAGGCCCCACCGAAGCCCTGGCCGGCCAGCAGGGTGAGAAACTCGACCCCACCGCCCTCGAAGGGTTGTCTGGCAAGGCCTACGCCATCGCCAACAAGCGCATTGCCCAGGTGTATGTGAAAGGCCCGGCCATGCTCGGTTACTGGCGCTCGGTGGGCAATTCGCTGAACGACTTCTTCTATGAAGCCTTCCTCGACGAATTGGCCGACAAGGGCGGCCACGACCCGTTCGAGCTGCGCCTGCACCTGCTGCGCGACAACCCGCGCCTGACCCAGCTGCTGCAAGCGGTGGGCGAACTGTCCGGCGGCTGGAAACGTGGGCCGTTCACCGCCGAGGACGGCAGCAAGCGCGCCCGGGGCGTGGCCATGGCCTCGCCGTTCGGCTCGGAGGCGGCGGTGATCGCCGAGGTGTCGATCGAAGGGGGCCAGGTGAAGGTGCACGACATCTGGCAGGCCATCGACCCGGGCAGCATCGTCAACCCGGCGATCATCGAGGCCCAGGTCAATGGCGCGGTGGCCTTGGGGCTGTCCCAGGCGCTGGTGGAGGAAGCGGTATGGCTCGACGGCATGCCGAGGGCGCGCAATTACGACCTGTACCCGATCCTGCCGCCTTCGCGCATGGCCCGGGTGCATGTGCGCATTGTCGAGAGCGGCGCGAAGATGGGCGGCATAGGCGAACCCCCACTGCCGGCGGTGGCGCCTGCGGTGGCCAACGCGGTGGCGCGGTTGACCGGCCAGCGCATCCGCAGCCTGCCCCTTAGCCGCTACAGCTTCAGCTGACTCGACAGGACCGCCCATGAACAACCGTCGCTTCGCAACAACCGCGGGCTGGCTGGCCCTGCCGTGCCTGGTCGCGGCAGGCCTGCTGGCCTGGTACGTCACCCGCGAGCCTGCCTCGCCCTTCACCGCCGACACGCCAGTGAACGCCGCGCTGGTCAGCCGTGGCGAGTACGTCGCCCGTCTCAGCGACTGCGTAGCCTGCCACAGCCTGCCTGGCCAGGCGCCGTTCGCCGGCGGGTTGGAAATGGCAACGCCCTTGGGGGCGATCCATGCCACCAACATCACCCCTGATCGCGAGCACGGCATCGGCGCCTACAGCCTGGCCGACTTCGACCGCGCCGTGCGCCACGGCGTCGCCCCCGGCGGGCGCCGGCTGTACCCGGCCATGCCCTACCCGTCCTACGCCAAGCTCAGTGACGACGACCTGCGCGCGCTGTATGCCTTCTTCATGCAGGGCGTGCAGCCGGCCAACCAGGCCAACATCCCCAGCAGCATCCCCTGGCCGCTGAACCTGCGCTGGCCGATCGCCCTGTGGAATGGCCTGTTTGCGCCAAACACGCCTTACGCGCAGAAGCCCGGACAGGATGCGCTGTGGAACCGTGGCGCCTATATCGTCCAGGGCCCCGGCCACTGCGGCAGTTGCCACACCCCACGGGGCCTGGCGTTCAACGAGAAGGCGCTGGACGAGGCCGGCGTGCCCTTCCTCGCCGGCGCCCTGCTCGACGGTTGGTATGCGCCCAGCCTGCGCCAGGACCCCAACACCGGGCTGGGCCGCTGGAGCGAGGCGCAGATCGTGCAGTTCCTCAAGACCGGGCGCAACCAGCACGCCGTGGTGTACGGCTCGATGACCGAGGCATTCAATAACTCCACGCAGTTCATGGCCGACGATGACCTGGCCGCCATCGCCCGCTACCTGAAATCGTTGCCGGGCGACCCGCAGCGCGACGGCGCGCCCTGGCAGTACCAGGCCGTGTCCGCCACCGACCGCCTGGAGGCGCCCGGCGCGCATACCTACGTGACCCGCTGCGCCAGCTGCCATGGCCTGGATGGCCAGGGCCAGGCCGAGTGGATGCCGCCGCTGGCGGGCGCCACCTCGATGCTGGCCAGCGAAAACGCCTCGGCGATCAACATCACCCTCAACGGCTCGCAGCGCATCGTCGCCGCCGGGGTGCCGGATGCCTACCGCATGCCGGCGTTTCGTGAACAGCTCAATGACCGGGAGATTGCCGAGGTGCTGAGTTTTGCCCGCGCAACCTGGGGCAACCAGGGCGGCGCCGTGGACGCCAAGGCGGTCGGCAAATTGCGTGAACATACCGACCCGGCCAGCAGCAGCCCGATCATTTTGCATATGCGCTGAAACCGCCTTCGCGGGGCAAGCCCGCTCCCACGTTGTGTCATCGAGTGGGAGCGGGCTTGCCCCGCGAAGGCCCTGTCATGAGTTAGCGAGGCCACGAACACCATGGAAAGCATCGACCTGCTGGTCCTGCGCACCGCCCACGACTGGCTCAAGGCCAATCACCGCGTGCTGCTCGCCACTGTGGCCCGTACCTGGGGCTCGTCACCGCGCCCGGTGGGCTCGATGATGGCCCTGCGCGGTGATGGCCGGGTGGTTGGCAGCGTCTCCGGCGGCTGCATCGAAGACGACCTGATCCAGCGCTATACCAGCGCCCATGGTGGCCCCGGGCTGCCCGACAGCGCCCCCGAGGTGCTCCGCTACGGCATCAGCGCCGACGAGGCGCACCGCTTCGGCCTGCCATGCGGCGGCACGCTGGAACTGATCCTCGAATTCAACCCCGAACCCCAGCTGTTGCAGCATTTGCTCCATCAGCTCGACAGCGGTCAACTGGTCCGGCGCGACCTTGCCCTGAATGACGGCAGCGTCACCCTCCAGGCCAGCGCCACCCCGGCACAATTCAGCTTCGACGGCCAGCACATGCGCAACACCCTCGGCCCCGGCTACCGCATGCTGCTGATCGGCGCCGGCGCGCTGGCCGAATACCTGGCGACCATGGCCCTGTTCAACGGCTTTCGCGTGACGGTGTGCGACCCGCGCCCTGAGTACCTGGCCAGCTGGGCGGTGGCCGGTGTCGAGCACCTCGCGGGCATGCCGGACGACGTGGTGCGCGCCTTCCGGGCCGACCTGCGCACCTGCGTCATCGCCGTCAGCCACGATCCCAGGCTCGACGACCTGGCCCTGCTCGAAGCCCTGCACAGCCCGGCGTTCTACGTCGGCGCCATCGGTTCGCGGCGCAACAGCCAGTTGCGTCGCGAACGGCTGATCGAGCATTTCGGCGAGACCGAACAATCGCTTGAGCGCCTGCACGGGCCGATCGGCGTCTACATCGGCAGCAAGACCCCGGCGGAGATCGCGGTCAGCGTGATGGCCGAGGTACTGGCGGCGAAGAATGCGGTGCCGGTGCCGACTGTATCGCGGGGCAAGTCGCAGCAGCGAAGCGCCGCTCACACGCCGGCCTGAGGCCACAGCGACACCAGGTCGCTCACACACTGGCCAACCTGTGACTATGCTTGAACCTCGCATGCTACTCACCGGTATCGATCACAAGGAAGACAGGCCAATGAATCCAACCCGTTCCCTCGCCCGCGCCATTGCGCTCGCCTCGTTAGTGTCCGCCGCCAGCTTCACCGCCCACGCCGCCCAACTGCCCATCGCCAGCGAAGCGCTGGAAAGCCATGTCAGCACCCAGGTTACCGCCATCGACCAGGCCAACCGCCAGGTCACCGTCAAGGGCCCGCACGACAAGGACGTGACCTTCCAGCTCACGGAACAAGCCAAGGCCCTGCCCAACCTCAAGGTTGGCGACAATGTCGACATCTACGTGACCCGTGCCGTCGCCTACGTGCTCAACACCAACGTCGGCGGCGCACCGAAAGCCTCGGAAGAGGCCGGCACCATCCGCGCCACCAAGGACAACCCCAACCCCGGTGGCGAAGCCTTCCGCCAGGTGAAGGTCACCTCGCAGATCAAGAAGATCGACCTCAACACCCACGAAGTCAGCCTGCTGCCGCCGGAAGGCAAGCTGCAGGTGGTCAAGGTGGAAGACCCCGAGCTGCAAAAGCGCATGAAGAACCTCAAGGTCGACCAGACGGTGGACGCCATCTACACCGAAGTGCTGCGCATAGAAACTTCGCGTTGATCCGGTAAAACCTTTTGCCCGGCCTGCGCATCGAACATCAGGTGACCCTTCAGCTTGCCAGGAGGTACCCATGACGATGCGCACGGCTTTGCTGCTGTCCTGCCTGACCCTCGCAGTGGCCGGTTGCTCCAGCTCAACCGAGCAACACCTGCCGCCCCCCACCACCGAGCAAGTCGACCTGCAACGCTACCAGGGCACCTGGTACGAGCTGGCGCGACTGCCGATGTTCTTCCAGCGCAACTGCGTGCAGTCCGAAGCGCACTATGGGCTGCGCGCGGATGGCCGGATCGACGTCGACAACCGTTGCAAGGAAAAGGACGGCCAGTGGAACAGCGCCCACGGTATCGCCCAGACGCAGGTGCCCGGGCGCACCGACAAGCTGTGGGTACGCTTCGACAACTGGTTCAGCCGCCTGGCGCCCGACCTGACCAAGGGCGAGTACTGGGTGCTGTACCACGACCCGGACTACCGTGTGGCATTGGTCGGCCACCCCAACCGCGAGTACCTGTGGCTGTTGTCGCGCAGCCCGACGGTCAGCAGCCAGACCCGCGAGCAACTGCTGCAACGGGCACGCGAGCAGGGCTACCCCACCGATCAGCTGATCTGGCGCCAGGCAGACGCCCCGTAACGCCCATCGACGCCTGCCGCCGCCCCCTGTAAGGTGAGCCTCCCCGGCTCACCCAAAGGATTGCGTGCAATGATCACCTGCCACCTCAAGTACATCATCGACCCGTACCAGATCCCGGCTTTCGAGGCTTACGGCGAGCTGTGGATTGGCCTGGTCAATCGCATGGGCGGCACTCACCACGGCTACTTCCTGCCCAGCGAAGGCGCCAACAACGTCGCTTACGCCCTGTTCAGCTTCCCTAGCCTGGCCACCTACGAGCAGTACCGCATCGCTTCAGAAACCGACCCCGAGTGCATCGCCGCCTTCGCCCTGGCCACCGAGCAGCGTTTCATCCAGAGCTACGAACGCAGCTTCCTGCGGCCCGTGCACGGCTAAGCCCATGGCAAATATCCCTCGCAAAGCAAGGAACGCAACGTGAAGAATCTCGCAAGAACATTGGGTATGGCTGGCCTGGGGCTGTTACTTGGCTGCACGCCGGGCCAACGCTTGCCGTTCGATGTGCCATACGGTCACTACGAGAACTTCCTGCGTGAATACGTGGGCGACCGCGGTCAACTGACCTGCCAGGTGAGCATCGAGCAAAACCACACCGGCGACAAATGGGTGCCTTCGGTGATTCTTGCCGCCGCCCAGGACGAGCGCGAAGACTACACCCTGTTCCTGTCCAGCTCACCGCAACGCAACGGCAGCGATCAGCGCACGTTCCACCTGCGCACCTTCGTCAACGCAACGGCCGTCATCAGCGATCACTTCCTCAACGCGCCCAATCGCAACGACCAGTACGGCCTGCGCCTGGCCTGGCATGCCGACGGCTCGATCAGCTACCAGGTCGACAACGGCGATGGCTGGACGCCCAAGGCAACGGTGCAGAGCCCTGGGTTCAAGGTGCGCCATGTGAGCGCCCACGCCAGCGGCGTCAAAGGGGTCGCGCACTGCGTGGTCAGTGACAGCGATGTGTGAAAGGGGCAGCCCGGTCAGGCGCCGGGCTGCTCCTTCCATGCCTGCAGTGCCTCGATGAAGGTAGCCAGCGGCAACCGCACGGCAGGCCAGTCTTTGACATAGTGGTGTTTGATCAGCACGTCGTCATCTTCGAACGCAACCTGATAGGCATTGCCGCTGTAGGCCTCTACCAACCGGTTGCTGCGCGCGGCCAGGGCCTTCTCGAGCAGGTGCGCAAGGGCCGCGGCAGTGACCTCTTCGTCGAGAAACTGTTGCAGGCCGGCATCGGTCGCAGGGGGCGTACGTGGGGACATGGCGGGTTCCTTCTGTCTTCGAAACGGAAAAAGGGCCGCCACGGCCCTTTTCCCTGGCCTTGATTTCAATACGCAGGATAGGCCGTTCTGACCACGCTGCCACCGACGCTATCCAGGAAGCCGACAATGTCGAATGACACCGCAGGCGTACCCGCGCCGCAGCTCGCCCCCGACGGGCCGGTGAAGCGGGTGCCGTTCAACGAAGTACGGTTGTTATAGGCGTTCTGGATAGCGGCAACCACATTGGCCTGGGTGCAGGCGTCCGGGAACATTGTGGAAATGGTCTTGGTGCGCGTCTGCCCTGCCTGGGTGATGGTGAAGTTGTTCAGCGCGTAGATCCCGGCAGGCATTGTCGGCGAAACGGTGACAGTGGTAGCCGGGGTGGTCGCGGCGCTGTTGGGCATCGTGCCGCCGGGGCGGCTATGCAGGCCTTTGGCGGCGCCACCGCTGACCTCGCCGCAGAATACATGCTGCTGGTCGACCGCAGGATTACCCGCCGAATTGGCCTGCGGGCAGGCCACCGAAGTTTGCGCGAAGGCCAGGCTGCCGATGACTGCCAGGCCGGCCAGCGCGGCGCGCGCATGTGGGAACACGAAAGTCTTTTTCATCATGAAGCTCCTTTCTTGCGGTTACAGGACGTTGTCGTCCTCGGGCTGCGCCACAGGCGGCGCAAAGGGGTGAACTGAAGGTTCAGCCGAGCAGCAGCCACTTGGCCCGGGCCAGGTAGGCGGCGCGGTCGTCGAGGCCGTTGAAGCCGCCGTTGATGCGCCGGGTGATCTCGCGCAAGTTGTCCTGGTCGGCCCAATCGTTGAGCTTGCGGGTCATCCAGAACCAGCCGGCGACATCCACCGCCAGGGCCGGGTCGGTACTCACCAGGGCGGGGTCGTCCTTGGCTTCGAAATCACGCTTGCAGTACTGGCCGTACTGGCGGTAGTTGGCGCGGCCGGTCAGCTGGATCAAGCCGCGCCCCTTGAAGCGAGGGCCATCGCCGGGCTGCAGGTTGCCCAGGTCCTTGCGCCCGTCGTAGGCGCTGCCCGAGGCGAGCTCTTCGGTGTAACGCAGGCAGCCGCTTTCATGGGCGATCTGCGCGAGGAAGTGGGCGATCCGCAGCGGCGTATCGATGGCGTAACGGCCGAACACGTCGAGCATCGGTTGCGTGAAGGCGTCGATGCGCGCACCGCTGGCGTTGATCATCACCGCCCACAGCTTGGGTGCCGCCAAGCCGGCAGGCAGGCCGGTGCGCAGGGCTGCCATGGTCGCATCGTCGGGTTTGACCGGTTGCCCGGGCGGGGTGCCGATGGCTTGCTGGAAGCTTGCCAGGGCACTGCGCGAAGCCGCGCCCCACTGGCCATCGGTAGCGAGTTTGCAACTGAAGCCGCGTTGCCCGCTGTTGAGGTTGAGCAGCAGCTGCAAGCTGCGGACATCGGCGCTGGCGTTGTTGCCACCGGGGCCAACACTTTGGGTGATGCACATGGTCTGCTCCTTTTCGCAGGCAAGCCGCTCCCCGTGAGGCCGCGGGAGGGCCCTGCCTTGTCAGCGAATCAAAGGGTTGGTGGGGTTACTTGGCGGGTGGCGCCAGCGTGAGGCTGTAGGCCAGCTTGTTGGCCTGGGTATACAGCTGTACCTGCAGGCCGTCGGTGCCGCGCTGGGCCTGCAGATAGCCGAGCGTCAGCGAGACGCACCGGCCGGGGCCGCTGCCTGCGAGGCTATAGGTGCTGACCGGCCCGTCGGCACCGTTGAACTCAAGGCCAAAGCCACACTGCCATTCGCCTTTGAAGCGAACCTTGCCGGCGATGTCGCCAAGCCCTGCGCTGGAATTGATGTTCAGCAACACCGGTACAGGCCGGCCGTTGTCCTTGAGGGTTCCCTGGTACTGGTCGTCGGCCCAGGCCGAAGCCAGGGTGGCCAGGGCAACCGCGCCAGCCAGTGATGCAGCCAGATGTTTCATGATCACGCTCCTTGTCTATCAGTGATTGCCTGCTTCAGAACCCCAAAACCAGCCCGGCCCACTTGGCGACGGCGCGCGCCAGTTCAGGCGCTACCAGGCCCAGCGACACCAGCCCCGTCAGCAGCACCGCACCCAGGGCGCAGAGCAGCCGTTTGGGCACCGGCCGCGGCGCCGTCTGGTCGGGTTTGTCGCGCAGGATCGAACGCAGGGTCTGGGTCTCCTGCCGGGAAAGCAGCAGCCGCATCGAGCGGTCAGTTCGCTTGGGCATCGCCGTGGCTCCCGTAGTGTCCGACCAACTGGCCGTCGAGGTGCACGACGATCGCTTCGTTTTGGTTACCCGGCACCTCGATGCTCAGGGCGTGCAGTGCCTGCGCTTGCTGTGGTTCAGCACCGATGCGCAGTGCCAGCGTGTCGTGCGCATCGCCCGCTTCGACGGTGGCCGCAAGCTGCACCTGCATCGAGACGATCTGCACTCCCGGCCAGCGCAGGCCGGTGACCCGCTGCGCGCAGCGCATCGACTCGGCGAGGGTCTGAATGAAGTCTTGCAACTGTTTCATCACGAGGCCTCCTGGTCATCGGCCAACCAGAACGGCCGGCGACTGAAGCCCACGTGGTAGATCAGCGATTGCAGCACCACCTGGTGCTCGCCGATGTTGAGCAGGTTGAAGGTTTTCTCGATGCCGACGATGCGCCCTTTCGGCGGTTCGCTCAGGCAGCGATTGAGCAGCGCGGTCTGCGCCTGGATCACTTCGTGCGACGTCAGCTTTTCCGGATCGGTGCTGCCGACGACGATGCGTTTCACATATCCCACGTCCGTTAGATCGAACATCACGGAGCTCCCTTTCCGGAAAAGACTGACGGCCAACCCCTGTCAACGCTCAAGCAATCAGGCGGTTGGCAGTGTGCCGCCGCCCCTTACTGCTGGGTGATGGCTTTTGGCGCAACCGACTGGGCAATCATGTCGAGCACCCGCGCCAGGCCTTCGGGCATGCCGTCGTCGGCCGCGTGGACCTCGACGTGGTACTTGGCCGACTGGTCGGTCGAGCGGGTGTTCTCCTTGTGCGAGGACACCGAGCCCGAAATGTTGACCTTGGCGCTGAACGGCCCCCAGCCGACACTGGCCTCGGCCGACATCGCCGCTTGCGCGTCGGTGGCCTCGCGTGACTGCTCGGAGTTCTTCACTTCCATGTCGAAGGTGATGTCCACCTTGTTGATCGACAGGTTCGGCACCTTGACCACCGCCAGCAGCGGTACTTCAAGCTCCACCCGCTCCATCGGGATGGTGCCGTCGTCGGGCTTGCTGGTGGAGGGGCGGTCGAAACGGAAGCTGACCGTGCGCACGTCGCCCACTGCGTTGGGGTCGGTGTTGTTGGGGTCAGGTGGCGGTGGCAGGAAGCCGATCACCTTGATGAAGTCGGCGGTGGCATTGGCCAGGCGTACCTGTGCATCGCAGGCGGCGGTCAGCGGGCCGCCGATCAGGTCGCCCATGGGCAGGCCGCGGAACTGGTCACCCATCGAGAAGTTAGCCATGTTTGTTTCTCCTTCCTGGATCAGATCAATTTATCGAGGTTTTGCAACAGCCGAGCCATCCCCTCCGAAGGGGGCTGGGTTTCGACTTTGAGGGTGACGCGCGCCAGCGGCCCGCCTTCACCATTGCGGCGAACGCCCATATCGACGTTCAGAGGCGTGTGGGACTCGCTCGGCCAACCCGAGCCGTCATCGCCTGGGGCGGCAGCGACGGTTCCGTCGTCGGCGTTCAGGCCAACTTCGAACGAAATCTCCATGTCTTTAACCGACATCAGCCGAGCTCCCACGAGGGACAGCAGCGGCACGCGCACCACACGCTCTTCGCCGTCCTTCGCCTCAGGCGAATGCGAGGGCAGGCGCACATCGATGCTGATCGGCCGATTGTCTTCGTCGAAGTACTGGCGCACGGTGGACACCTGGAAGCGCTGGATCTTGTCCTGCGCCTCGGCGACCGCGCCGGCGATGCTCTGGATGAGATGGTGAAGGGATTGGTTCGCCACGTCAGACGCTCCTTGTCACGTTGGGTACCGATGCCATCCTGGCGACTTCGCTGAGCCTGCACACTGGGGCTTTCACGCACCAGGGACGGCACCGGGTGGAGGAAGGGTTGGGTTACCGGGTGAGCTCAGGTTACGAGCAGGCCCACGGGGTGTCCTGAGGCGCACGTCCCGAAAACCTGGCTGTACGTCCCAAAACAGGTAGCGCTGGCACGTTGTCTCAATGGCAGGCCAGCTCGCTGATCCACTGCGCAAGCACGGGCCCTTCACCGATCGGCGCCATAAGCCGGGCATGGGTTGGCAACTCGCCGCGCTGAAGCGCCGTGCGCGCCGAAGTCGGGGACAGGCCGAACGCTTTGCGGAACACCCGGCTGAAGTGGGCCTCATCAGCAAAACCGTTGGCGTAGGCCACGTCGCCAATGCGCCGGTCCCCATTGCCGGCTTCGCCGAAGGCCAGCAGGCAACGCCGCAAGCGGCGTTGCAGCACGTAATGGCGCACCCCGCCGAAACGCTCGAACGCCCGGTAAAGCTGGCTGCGCGAGGTGGCCAAGGCCTTGGCCAGCACGGCGGGGCTGAGGTCGTCGCGGTGCAGGTTGTGCTCGATGTACAAACGTGCCCGGCGGCCCAAGGTCGTCGGGCCGGGCTGCGCAGTGGCAGGTCGGCTGCCGGCCTCCTTGGCCAGGCATGCAGCCACCACCGCCAGTATCGGCAGGCTCAGGCGCACGCCATCATCCTGGCCAAGGCCCGGCGCCGCCACGGCCAACGCCTTGAGTACGCCGGCCAGCAAGCGGCCGTTCGCGCTGCCTCGGCGCAGGACCAGGCCGTGCAACTGGTTTGCCTCGAACGCCAACAGCGCCGTACGCGGAACCAACAGGCTTATGCCCTCGCCTGCCGCGGTGCGCAAGTCCGCCGGCTGCGTCAGGTCGAGCACTGCTACATCGCCCGGCCGTACCCGCAGCCCGTTGCCCGCCACCAGCCCGCGCTGCAGCGGTACGTGCAACAGATAATGGTCGAGGTCGCAGCACCTCAGGCGCAGGTGGTCGCGCCGATAGCGAGCGCCGTCCAAATGGCCGCTGCACAGCAGAAAGCGATTGAAGTGAAAGACCTGCAGCGACGCGTCGAAAGCGCCCTCGCCTGCTGCGCTGGTGTTGAACAGCGCATCGGCGGTCTGGCGCCAGGTGGCGAAGCGCTCGTCCGCCGGCAGGCCGTGGGTTGTGGTGTGGACAGCAGGTAGGGGCGTGTCGCGCAGAGCGTCGTTACGGGTAGTTTCTTGTGAAGCGGTGCATTCCATAGTGCCGACTCATCTTCCATAGGTGAGTCGGAAAAGTGGTTCACTTCTGAAAAGTCATGCAGCTAAAGACCAGCAAGAGAGCCAGTCAATTCGTTACATCGTGTAGGAAGAAAGCCCGAGGCGTTCGTCCCGGGCTTGGCGTTTTCAGGCAGCCTGATGAAGCCGCGTGATCACCGGTTGCTGGCGCTGCCGCGCCTGCCAGATGTCGTAGTCGACCTGAATGGTCAACCACAGCCGCGCGGTGCTGATGCCGGCCATCTCCAGGCGCACGGCGAGGTCGGGAGAGACGGCCGCCCGGCCATGCAGTACACGGGACAGCGCTTCGCGGGAGAAGCCCAGGTGCGCAGCGAAGGCCTTCACCGTCAGGCCCAGTGCGGGCAGCACGTCCTCGCGCAGGGTTTCACCGGGGTGAGGCGGGTTGAACATAGCCATGGAAAGCCTCCTGATCAGTGATAGTCGAGGTAATCGACCAATTCGACATCAAAACCCGCAAAACGAAACACCACCCGCCAGTTACCTGACACGCTGACCGACCAGAAGCCGGCCAGCCCGCCCTTGAGCGGGTGCAACTGCCAGCCCGGCACACTCATGTCGTCGGCGACGAGAGCACTGTCGAGAAACTGCAGTTGGCGCCTCAAGCGAAGGGCGTGGGCAGCCTGGATGCCGCGGGTGTTGCCCGTTTCGTGGAAAAGCCGCAGTCCTTTGTGGCGAAAGCTGATGATCATGGGGCGCGCCGTATCCGTTCAGTGCGAGAGGCGCGAGTGTGACCCCATGAGTCACAGACAGCAAAGTATCATGTGTGACTCAATGCGTCACATACATTGTTGCTACCCGGCATCAGCCTGGAACGCCACCTCCAACCCTACCTTGACCTTGTCCAGCACGATCAGCGTGCGGTAGGTCTGGATATCGTCGTTGTCGGCAAAATGCTGCCGGACCAGCTTTTCGAAATGCGCGACGTTGCGCGCCAGCATGACGATGATGAACGACACCCCGCCGCTGACGAAGTAGCACTGCTGCACCTCCGGCACTGAAGCGAAGTAGCGCTTGGCGCGGTCCATCACCAGCGAGCGGTCGTCGCACAGGCGCGACTCGACGATGGCGGTGAGCTCCTGGCCCAACGCCTCCGGGGCGATGACGGCGGTATTGGCAAGAATCACTCCACTGGCTTCGAGCTGGGTGATGCGCCGCTGCACGGCGGGGGTCGACAGGCCGATAGCCTCGGCGATCACCCGCTGCGAGGTCTTGTTGTCCTGCTGCAGCATGCGCAGGATCGCCTGGTCGAAGCTGTCGAGCGGGCGCTTGGGCAAAACATTCATGTTCAGGGTCCGAAAAAAGCAATTCACTCATCCTGCGGCGCGTTATACAGCCAATGCTTCGGGGCCGACGCAGTAGAATCCTGCCACGAATCTGCGTGGAGGTCGTTGTGCGCCAAGCCAACCCGGGGGCATTCACCCCCATCCTTGCTGCCCTGCTGGGGCTGGTGTCAGTGCAATCGGGCGCCGCCGTCGGCAAGGCCATCTTCCCACTGGTGGGGCCGGAAGGCGTGGCTGCGCTGCGCCTGGGCCTCTCGGCGCTGATTCTACTGATAGTGCTGCGCCCGTGGCGCATCTGGCGACAAGCCAACCTGCGCGACCTGGTCGGCTACGGGCTGATGATGGGTTTGATGAACCTGCTGATCTACCGGGCGTTTTTGTACATCCCGGTGGGCATCGCGGTGTCGATCGAAGTGATCGGCCCACTGGGCGTCGCATTGTTGAACTCGCGGCGGCGCATCGACTTGCTGTGGATCGCCCTGTCGGTATTCGGCCTGGTGCTGCTGCCCTGGGGTGCCGGTGCAGACGGGTTGGACCTGCGCGGCGTGGCCTATGCCCTGGCCGCCGCACTGGCCTGGGGCCTGTATGTGACCTTGGGTACTCGGGTGGCAATGCATGGCCGCCAGGCGGTGGCCAGCGGCATGCTGGTGGCGGCGTTGCTTGGGGTGCCGCTGGGCACCCTGCAAGCCGGCAGCCAGCTGCTGCAGCCCACGGTACTGGCCGTGGGGCTGGCAGTGGCATTGCTGTCCAGCACCCTGCCCTTCCTGCTGGACATGTTCGCCATGCGCCACCTGCCGCCGAGCGTGTTCGGCGTGCTGCTCAGCGCCTCGCCGGCCGCCGGGGCGATTGCCGGCTGGCTGGTGCTGGGGGAGACATTGAGCCTGCTGCAGTGTGCGGGGATCGCAGCGATTGCGGCGGCCTGCGCGGGGGCTGCTTTGGTGGGGAGGGCAAGGTAGCGGGGGCGCTTAGCAGTGACCTTCCTGTGCTGGCCTCATCGCCGGCAAGCCGGCTCCCACAAGTGAAACGCTGGCCCTGGTTACAGCAATGATTTACGCATGAACACCCGTTCAAACCCGTCCTGCGCAGCCCGATGCGTCTCGTGATAGCCCAGCCGGGCATAGATTGCGATGTTTTCGGTCATCCGCTCATGGGTATAGAGCCGGATCGCCTCGCTTCCTGCGGCGCGGGCATGTGCCTCGCAGAAGTCCATCAGCATCCGCCCGATGCCCTGCCCTTTGCACGCGGGCAAAACGGCGACGTTCACCAACAGCAGCTCGCGCCCCTCGCGGCGCATGACCAGTAGCCCGACGATGCGTGAGGCCAGCGTGGCAACGAACACATCGTCCTCGCGCACGACCTGCTGGTAATCGTCGAGCATCGGTGCCGGTTCGCGACCAATTCTGGCGATGTAAGGGCCGTAGGCTTCGCTGACCAACGTCGCGATGGCGTCGGCATCCTCGACGACGGCCTGTCGTAGGGTGATTTTGCTCATATTGGGTGAGGGCCACCAAGTGTTCGCCGATGTTTTTGCAGCGCCTATCAGATCGAGCGCCGCCCGCGCGGCGCTTCGCGGGTAAACCCGCTCCCACAGTTTATTTCGGGCCA
>NZ_VZZR01000118.1:0-8577 GCF_009650555.1 Pseudomonas sp. EMN2 | reverse complement strand
TCGTTCATCACGCCTTTGGGCAGCCCTGTCGAGCCGGAGGTGTAGATCACGTAGGCCAGATGGTGCGGTGTCAGCGTTGCCACGACCGGGTTGCTTGCGGACTGTGCGTCCCAGATCGGCTGATCCAGGTCGATGATCCGGCCGCTTTCCGGCACATGGCGCGTTGCGGCATGCACTAGCACCGCCACCGGCGCATTGTCGCTCAACATGTGCCGCACACGTTCCGCCGGATAATCCGGATCGACCGGTACGTAGGCGCCGCCGGCCTTGAGGATGGCCAGCAGCCCAACCACCATCGACAGCCCTCGTTCGACGCAGATCGCGACGCGATCATCAGGTTTCACACCAAGGCCGATCAGGTGGTGCGCCAAACGGTTAGCCTGCTCGTTGAGCTGTCGATAGCTCAAGGCGCCCTCTTCAGCCTGCACCGCCACGGCATCTGGGGTGCGTTCGACCTGCGCCTCGATCAGCCCATGCAGCGTCTGCTCAAGGTGGTAGTCCACCGCTGTTTCGTTGAAGTCCACCAGCACTCGCTGGCGTTCATCCGCTTCCAGCACCGGCAGGCGCTGCAACGCCAGCTTCGGCTCATGCTCCAGCGCCGCGACCATGGCCTCCAGCACCCTTTTCATCTGCCCGCAGATCCGCGCCGCGCCAATCTCCGCCGGGGTCATGGCCACCAGGCGGAAGCCATCACCCGGATCGTCCACGTTCAAGCCCAGCGGATAGTTGCTGCGCTCCTGGCTTTCGAGGTTGTCGATACCCTCGGTCGCCTTGCGCTGGCTGGCACTGACCTGGGTGCTGTGGCGGTAATTGAGCATCGCGCTGAACAGCGGCAACGGCGCAGCCACACCGCTGCAACGTTGGGCCAGGGCCAGGGAAGCATGCTCGTGGGCCAGCAGCGCGCTCAGGCGCTGATGGGCCGCTTGCGCACCTTCACGCAGGCCGATGCCTGCCAGGTCGATGCGCAGCGGCAAGGTGTTGATGAACATCCCCAGCGCCCGTTCGGCACCCTCACCGCCTTGCAGACGACCGAGCAGCACGGTGCCGAACACCACGCTGTCCCTGCCGCTGGCCGCTGCCAGCAGGCGCGCCCAGGCCAGATGGAACAGGCTGGCCACACTGATGCCCAGTTGCCGCGCTTGTTGGCGCAGGCGCTGGGCCAGGTCATCGCGCAACCACAGCTGGGCTTCCTCGATGTCCCGGCCATCACCCTGCACATCGCTCAGGCCGAACGGCAAAGTCGGCTCGTCGATATCGCCCAGCTGCGAGCGGAAGAACGCTTCGTGCTCGGCCTGGCTCACGCCCAGACGAGCCTGTGCCACGTAATTGCGGTAAGGCACCGGGGCATGGGCAGGTTCCGTGTCGCCCTGCAGGTAGCCGATCAACTCTTCGCCGACCACCTCCATGGCGGTGTGGTCGAGGACGATGTGGTGGAACTGCAGGGTGGCTTCGATGGCCTGTTCGGTGTGGGTGTAGATCAGGCGTATCAGCGGGGCCTGGCTCAGGTCGAGGCTGTGGCTTGCCGTGCCTTCGTAGACGCCCAGCGGCGCTTTGCGCCAGACCACTTGCACCGGCTGCGGCAGGCCTTCCCAGAGGATGGCGGTACGCAGCACGTCGTGGCGCGCGATAACCTTGTCCAGCGCCGCCGCAAAGTTGTCCAGGTGCTCGCGGCTGGCGAAGGAGAAGCGCGACTGCAGCACGTAGGGGTCATGCTTCGCTGCGCTGAGGTGGTGGTAGAGGATGCCTTCCTGCAGCGGTGCCAACGGGTAGATATCCTGCACGTTGGCGGCACCGCCCGGCACCTTGGCGATAATACGCTCGATGGCAGTGGGCGCCAGCGCTACCAACGGCAGCATGTCCGGGGTGATGTGCGTGCAGCCGGCCGGGATCAGGTTGCCCGGCACCTCCACATGCCGTGCCTTGCCCAGCGTCGCCGCCAACGCGGCAATGGTCGGCTGGCCGAACAGTGTACGCACATCAACCTGCAGGCCATCACGGCGCAACCGCGCGGTGAGGTTCACGGCCAGCAGCGAATGGCCGCCCAACTCGAAGAAATTGTCATGCCGGCCCACCTGCGCCACACCCAGCATCTCGGCCCATGCCTGAGCCAACGCGTTTTCCACGGTGCCTTGCGGGGCCACGTAGGCCTGGCTGCAGACCAGTTCCGGGGATGGGTCGGGCAAGGCGTTGCGGTCGAGCTTGCCATGGCTTGTCAGCGGCAAGGCATCCAGTTGAATGAACGCCAGCGGTACCAGGTGCGACGGGAGGCTCGCCTGAAGCGCCTCGCGCAGTGCTTCCAGCGGCGCCGCCCCGGTGAACCAGGCAAGCAGCCGCTCATCACGCACCAGTACCACGGCATCATTGATGCCCGGCTGCGCCGCCAGTACGGCTTCGATCTCCCCAAGCTCCACGCGCACGCCACGGATCTTCACCTGGTCGTCGTTACGGCCCAGGTAATCCAGGGTCCCATCGGCATTCCAGCGCACCAGGTCACCGCTGCGGTACATCCGCCCATCGCGGTTGGCACTGAACGGGTCGGCCAGGAACCGCTGCTCGGTCAGCTCGGGGCGGTTCAGGTAGCCCCGGGCGACACCCGAACCACCGATGTAGAGTTCGCCGACGGCGCCGACCGGCACCGGCTGGCGATGCTCGTCGAGCACATAGACGCGGGTGTTGGCGATCGGCTGGCCGATATGCAGGGCGCCCCCCGCTTGCAGTTGCCCAGACGTGGCAACCACAGTGGTTTCGGTCGGGCCATAGTTGTTGACCAGCGTAAAGCCCGGTTCCCGGTCGAATTGGCGCAGCCGGTCACCACCGACCAACAAGGTGCGCAGGGTCGGGTGCTGGCGTTCGCGGCGCAGGGCCTGCTCGGCCACCGGCGTGGGCAGGAAGCTGACCTGCAACGGTTGCGCCAGCCACCAGTCGAGCAGTTCGTCGACATGCTCGCCGGCGATGCGTGCAGGCGGCAGGTGCAGCACCGCGCCGCTGCTCAGCGCGGGCCACACTTCCCAAGCCACGGCATCGAAGCCGAAACCGGCCACCGTGCTGGTATGGCTGCCGGCCGCCAGGTCGAAGGCCGCGCAGTGCCAGTGCACCAGGTTGGCCAGGGTAGCGTGTTCGACCATCACCCCCTTGGGTTGCCCAGTGGAGCCAGAGGTGTAGATCACATAGGCCAATTGCTGGTCGTCCAGGCCCGCGACGTGCGGGTTGCTGTCCGTCTCCCCCTGCCAGTCATCGCGGTCCAGTTCGACCCGGGGCGTATCGCCGAGCAGGCCCCGCGTGGTCGCGTCAGCCAGCACCAGCGCAGGGGCGCTGTCCTGCAGCAGATAGGCAATACGCTCGGCGGGGTAGCCAGGGTCCACTGGCACATAGGCAGCACCGGCCTTGAGCACGGCCAGCAAACCGACCAGCCGCTCGAGGCTGCGCGGCAGGCACAGGGCAACCCGGTCGCCCAGTTGCACGCCACGGCGGATCAGGTAATGGGCCAGGCGGTTGGCGCTGCGGTTGAGCTCGCCATAGCTCAGCACCTGGCCGTCCTGCACCAGGGCTGCCGCTTGCGGTGCGCGGGCCGCCTGGGCTTCGACCAGGGCATGCACGAGCTGGCCCTGCGGGTAGCGGCGCTGGGTGGCGTTGAAGCCTTCCAGCACCTGCTGGCGAGCTGTTTCGTCGAGGATCGACAGTGCGTCCACGCAGATGTCTGCGCCTTGCGCCAAGGCTCTGCTGAGTTGGCTCAGCGCCTGGCTCATCCACTGCGCGACACGCTCGGCGCCGATCCCTTCCTGAGCCAGCACGCTTAGGGTGAAGGCTTCACCCAGGTCATCGACGCTGAGGGTCAGCGGGTAGTTGCTGCGCTCTTCACCCCCCAGCAGGCGCACGCCCTGCACGCTGGCATCGTCCTGGGCAGGCGTGCCGGCGCTGCTGTGGCGGTAGTTGAACAAAGCGCTGAACAATGGCAGCGCCGCCGACACGCCACTGCAGCGCTGGGCCAACGCCAGCGATGCGTGTTCGTGGCCGAGCAATGCCGACAACCTTTGATGGGTGACCTGCACGGCCTGCAGTACAGGCGCGGCAAGGTCGATGCGCAGCGGCAAGGTATTGATGAACACACCCAGGGCACGGTCGGCACCTGCGCCACCTTGCAGGCGGCCCATCAGCACGGTGCCGAACACCACGTCACTGCGGTTGGCCAGTACGCCAAGCACCCGCGCCCAGGCCAGATGCGCCAGGCTCGCGGCACTTACCCCAAGGCGCCGGGCCTGCTCGCGCAGTTGCCGAGCCACGCCAGCGTCGAGCGGCAGGTGCGCCTCTTCGATGGCGCGCCCGTCGCCCTGCACATCGGCCAGGCCGAACGGCAGGGTCGGCGCATCGAGGTCGCCGAGCATGTCACGGAAGAACGCCTCGTGGCCGGCGTCATCAGCGCCCAGGCGCGCCTGGGCGACGTAGGTGCGGTAAGGCACCGGCGCGGCCAGTTGCCCGCCGTTGCCGGCCAGCAACGCCTGCATTTCCCCGGCAATCACCGCCATGGCGGTGTGGTCGAGCGCCAGGTGGTGGAACTGCAGGATCGCCACCACGCGCTGGTTGGCCGGGTCGTCGGCATGCACCAGGCGCATCAGCGGCGCACGCGACAGGTCAAGGCGCTGGTGACGGGCGTCGAAGCGGGCCTGCAAGGCATCGATCGGCGAAGCACCGGTCAGGTCGGTAATGGCCGTCACCGCCATGCGCGCTTCACGCCAGACCACTTGCACCGGTTGTTCCAGCCCCTCGGTCACGACCGAAGTGCGCAGGATGTCATGACGGTCGATGACCTGCTGCAGCGCCCCGGCCCAGGCGTGCAGGCGGGCCAGGCTGTCGAAGGCCAGGCGCGACTGCAGCAGGTACGGGTCACCCTGCTCGGCACTCAGGTGGTGATAGAGAATGCCCTCCTGCAGCGGTGCCAGCGGGTAGATTTCCTGAATATTGGCGGCGCCGCCCGGCACGCTGGCGACGATGCGGTCGATGCTGGCCTGGTCGAGGTCGATCAGGCTGAGCATGGCCGGGGTGATCTGGCGGGCGTCGCGGGGCACGCGGTTGGCCGGCACCTGCACCTCGCGCCCGCTGCCCACGGCTGCGGCCAGGGCCGCCAGGGTCGGCTGGGCGAACAGCACGCGCACATCGGCGCTAAGGCCCGCCTTGCGCATGCGCTCGACCAGGGTCACGGCCAGCAGCGAATGACCACCCAGCTCGAAGAAGTGGTCGTGGCGCCCCACTTGCCCGACCTTGAGCACATCTGCCCAGATCGCTGCCAGGGTGCGCTCCACCTCACCTTGCGGCGCCTCGAAGGCGCGGCTGAGCACAGCGTTGCTGTCCGGCAGCGGCAGCCCCCGGCGGTCGAGCTTGCCGTTGGCGGTCAGTGGCAGCGCGTCGAGGCGTACATAGGCCGCTGGCAGCATATAGTCCGGCAGCTGGCCTTGCAGTTGCCCGTGCAGCTCGGCGATGGCTGGCGCAGGCTCTGTTGCCGTGAAGTAGGCGACCAGGCGCTTGTCGCCCGGTGTGTCCTCGCGCAGCACCACGGCCGAGTCAAGAACACCGGCGCAGTTGCCCAGGCACGCCTTGATCTCACCCAGTTCGATACGGAACCCCCGCAGCTTGATCTGCTGGTCGGCGCGGCCGAGGTAGCGCAAGGTGCCGTCGGCTTGCCAGCACACCCGATCACCGCTGCGGTACATGCGCGCGCCAGGCTCGGGGCTGAACGGGTCGTCCAGGAAGCGTTCGGCGGTCAGCGCCGGCTGGCCCAGGTAGCCCAGGGCAACGCCATCGCCACCGATGTACAGCTCACCCACCGCGCCGACCGGCAGCGGCTTCTGGCGGGCATCGAGGACATAGCAGCGGCCGTTACCGATCGGTTTGCCGATCGGGATACTGCCCTCACCCACCTCGATAATTTCGTGGGTGGTGCTGAAGGTGGTGGCCTCGGTAGGCCCGTAACCATTGAGCAGGTGAGCCGGCGCACCTTCGCGCAGCACCCGAGCGATCACCGCCGGGTCCAGCACATCGCCGCCGACCATCAGGTAACGCAGTTTGGCCAGCGCCGGCAGCAGGTCGCCGGCAAACTGGTGGAACAACCCGGCGGTCAGCCACAACACGCTCACGCCCTGCTCCAGCAACACCGTGCGCAATGCCTCGCGCGACAGCACCTGATGCTGGTCGATGACCACCACGGCGCCCCCGTTGAGCAGCGGCGCCCAGACTTCCAGGGTACTGGCGTCGAACGCCGGGTTGGAAGCGAAGGCAACCCGGTCCTGGCTGTCGAAGGCGGCGAAACCATTGTTGATCACCAGCCGCACGATGGCCCGGTGCGGCACCTGCACGCCTTTGGGGGTGCCGGTGGAGCCGGAGGTATACATGATGTAGGCCGCGCTGCCCGCGTTCACCACCAGGCCCGGCGACTGCAGCGGGTAGCCCGCGAGGTCCTGCAGGTCCAGCTCGACACGCAGGGCCTGGCCCAGCTGCGGCTCGCTGCTGTGGGTCAGCAGCACCTTGGCCTGGCTGTCGGCAACCATGAACGCCTGGCGTTCGAACGGGGCGTTGCTGTCCAGCGGCACATACACCGCTGCACACTTGCTCACCGCCAGTTGCGCCGCCAGCAAGTCGACGCTGCGCGGCAGCAGCAGCGCGACGCGGTCGCCCGGGCGAACATCCAGTGCCAGCAGGTGATGGGCCAGGCGATTGGCGCGCTGGTCGAGTTGCTGGTAGCTGCAGCGGTGCTCGCCGTGAATCACCGCAAGCGCATCTGGGCTGAGCGCAGCAACGGCAGCGAACAGGGTGTGCACTGCATGCTCGCGGGGGTAATCCCGGCGGGTGGCGTTGAAACCGTGCAACACCAGCTCACGATCGGCGGGCGCCAGGCAGCTGACTTGCTGCAGGGCGGTCGCAGGCGTGTGCTCCAGCGCGTTGGTCAATTGTTCCAAGGCGGTGCCCAGCAGCCGGCACACCTGCTCCCCGTCCACATCCGGCACCGCCTGCACCGTGAGGACGAAGGCATCGCCCAGGTCATCGACGTTGACGACCAGCGGGTAGTTGCTGCGCTCGTGTGCGGACAGTTGCTCGATGCCCTGCCAGGCTTCGCGCAGCTCGGCCTTGGCCGGTGCGCTGTGACGGTAGTTGAGCAGGCTGGTGAACAACGCTTGGGTCGCCGGCACGCCGCTGCAACGCTGGGCCACCGCCAGGGACGCGTGTTCATGGGCAAGCAGCCGGGCCAGGCGTTGATGGGTAAGGCGCACGCCATCAGCGGCCCCAACTGCCCCGACGCTGACCCGCAACGGCAAGGTGTTGATGAACATGCCCAGCGCCCGCTCGGCGCCTTCGCCGCTCTGCAGGCGGCCCAGCAGTACGGTACCGAACACCACGTCCTGGCGCCCGGACAGCTGCGCCAGGACCTGGCCCCAGGCTTGGTGGACCAGGCTGGCTACGCTGATGCCAAGTTGCCGGGCTTGCTCGCGCAGGCGCCTGGCCAGGTTGGCATCGAACGCCTGGCGGCTATCGAGCACGCGGCTGCCATCGCTGTGCGCGGAACGCAGGCCGAAGACTTCGGTCGGCTCGTCGATATCACCCAACAATTCGCGGAACAGCATTTCTTCAGCCTGGCCGTCGCCGCCGAGGCGTGCCTGGGCCACGTAGTTGCGGTAGGGAACGCTGGCATGGGGCAGCGGCTGGTTGTGCAGTACCGCAGTGACTTCGGCCACCAGATGTTCGACCGCCGCGTGGTCGAGGATGATGTGGTGGATCAGCAGGGTCGCCTCGATGCGGCCATTGATGCCCGTCGTGGGGCGCAGGCGGATCAGTGGCGCGGTACCCAGCTCAAGCACCGCGGTTTTGCCTTCGCGGGGCAAGCCCGCTCCCACAGAAGAGACTTTGCGCCAGACCACTTGCACAGGCTCTTCGAGGTGCTGCCAGTGGATGCTGGTGCGCAGGATGTCGTGGCGCGCAATCACCTGATCCAGGGCAGCGGCAAAGGCGTCCAGTGTGCCTTGGTCCGGGAAGGCGAAGCGGGCCTGCAGCACGTAGGGGTCAGCTCCCTCGCTGGCCAGGTGGTGGTAGAGGATGCCTTGCTGCAGCGGCGCCAGGCCGTAGATGTCCTGGATGTTGCATGCACCGCCGGCCACCTGCGCCATCAGCGTGTCGAGCGATGCCTGCGATAGGTCGGCCAGGGGCAGCATGGCGGGGGTGATGTACGTGCAATCAGCCGGGATACGGTTGGCGGGCACCTTGAGGCCGGTCTCGCCGCTCACTGCCGTAGCCAGCGCGGCCAGGGTCGGCTGGCCGAACAGCACGCGGATATCGGCGTGCAGGCCTTTTTGGCGCAGGCGCGAGGTAAGGCTGACGGCCAGCAGCGAATGGCCGCCCAGTTCGAAGAAGTTGTCGTGCCGCCCTACCCGCTCCACGCCCAGCAGTTCGGCCCAGATCGCGGCCAGCAGGGTTTCGGTTTCGCCTAGCGGGGCTTCATACGCACGTTCCTGGATCGCATCAGGCTCAGGCAGGGCCTTGCGGTCCAGCTTGCCGTTGGGGCTCAAAGGCAGAGCTTCGAGGTGCATGAACAGC
>NZ_VZZR01000117.1:0-6492 GCF_009650555.1 Pseudomonas sp. EMN2 | reverse complement strand
CCGCGCCGAGATGAACATCGGCCCGGGCAAGCCGCTGCCGCTGTTCCTGAAGAACGCCAACGCCGACGACCAGCGCCGTCTGCAGGAGAACGAAGCCCTGCTGAAGAAACTGGCCAAGGTTGAGTCGTTCACCGTGCTGGGCGAACAGGACGAAGCACCGCTGTCGGCCACCGCGCTGGTGGGTGACCTGCAAGTGCTGGTACCGATGGCCGGCCTGATCGACAAGGACGCCGAACTGGCACGCCTGAACAAGGAAATCCAGCGCCTGCAGGGCGAAGTCCAGCGCGTGGGCGGCAAGCTGTCCAACGCAGCCTTCGTCGACAAGGCCCCGCCTGCCGTGATCGAGAAAGAGCGCGCCAAGCTGGCCGAGTCGGAGCAGGCCCTGGCCAACTTCACCGAGCAGCATGCGCGGATCGCTGCGCTGTAACATTCAGTGAAGCCTTCGGGGCTGCCTTGCAGCCCATCGCCGGCAAGCCGGCTCCCACAGGATGCGCTGTACCTGTGGGAGCCGGCTTGCCGGCGATGCTTTTCAGGACACCACGATGACCCAGAAACCCACCCTGCACCCCCGCAACCGCCACCAGGGCCGCTACGACTTCCCGGCACTGATCAAGGCCCACCCGGACCTCGCCCGCTTCACCATCACCAACCCCTACGGCAAACCCAGCATCGACTTCGCCAACCCCGAAGCCGTGCGTGTGTTCAACCGTGCGCTGCTCAAGGCCCAGTACGGCATCCAGCACTGGGACATCCCGGCCGATTACCTGTGCCCGCCGATCCCGGGCCGCGCCGACTACATCCATGTGGCCGCCGACCTGCTGGCCGCGGACAACGCCGGCGAGGTGCCACGCGGCGCCCAGGTGCGCGTCCTGGACATCGGCGTGGGTGCCAACTGCATCTACCCGCTGCTCGGCCATAGCGACTACCGCTGGCGCTTCACCGGCTCCGACATCGACCCGATGGCCCTGGCCTCGGCCAAGGCCATCGTCCAGGCCAACCAGCTGGACAAGGCCATCGGCCTGCGTCTGCAAGCCGAGCGCAAGCACATCCTCAGCGGCCTGTTGCAGGAAGGCGAGCGCTTCGACCTGACCCTGTGCAACCCGCCCTTCCATGCCTCGCGCGAAGAAGCCACCCGCGGCAGCCAGCGCAAATGGAAGAACCTCGGCAAGCAGGACCCCAAGCGCAAGCTGCCGGTGCTGAACTTTGGCGGGCAGAACAACGAACTGTGGTGCGAAGGCGGCGAGATCCGTTTCGTCAGCCAACTGATCGGTGAAAGCGTGCAGTACGCGGCGCAAGTGCTGTGGTTCACCAGCCTGGTGTCCAAGGCCAGCAACCTGCCGGGCATCGAGGCGGCGCTGAAGAAGGCCGGCGTGAAGGCCGTGCATATCGTCGAGATGGGCCAGGGGCAGAAGCAGAGCCGCATGGTCGCCTGGAGCTTCCATGACGACGACGCGCGCAAGGGCTGGCTGGCCAAGCGTTGATCCTGCTGTGGGAGCCGGCTTGTCGGCGATTCAGGCGACACGGTGGATGGCACCGGCATTGCCGGTGATCGCCGGCAAGCCGGCTCCCACAAGGCGAAATCACAGGCGTAAAAAAACCGCGCCCGGGCAAGCCGGGCGCGGTTTCGTCAACGCAGCAACAATTACTTGTTGATGGCGTCGTTCAGGGACTTGGCCGGAACGAACTTGACGACTTTCTTGGCAGCGATTTCGATGGCAGCGCCAGTCGAAGGGTTGCGGCCGGTACGGGCAGGACGCTCGGAGACTTTCAGCTTGCCGATGCCTGGCAGGGTGATTTCGGCGCCGTTTTCCAGTTGGTCGGCGACGATCTGGCCCAGTTGCTCCAGGGCGTTGCGCGCGGTGGTTTTTGGCGCGTCGATGGCTTCAGCGATATCGGCAATCAGTTGGTCTTTGGTCAGTGCCATGGTGGTGTTCCTTCCCTATCAAATCAGAGGTTGTGCAGCGTGCTTGGTCGGTGGTCGGGCCAGCCCGGGACAATCCAGAGGCCGCGTCGATCGCGTATGTAGATGCGCAAATCGGCGTTTGGTTCGACACCCCGCCAGCACGCTGCCAGCAATGCGCCACTCAAGGGGCGCAAGACCGCGCAAAGCTACCACAGGAATCGATAAATATCCGCTGTCGACACTGATTTTGTGCAGGTTTTTCGGGGGTTTAAGGAAAAAACGCACAAAAATGAACAAAAAACGAACAACCGCCATTTCTGCCAACATCTGGCCACTGCATCGCCCCCACCCTGAGGTAAACTGAGCGACTTTTGCAGCGCGGCCTCGCCCCCGCTTACATCACAGAGAATTCCATGCCAATCCGTCATTGCATCGTTCACCTGATCGACAAGAAGCCCGATGGCAGCCCCGCTGTACTGCATGCCCGCGACAGCGAACTGGCGGCCTCCGATGCCATCGAAAACCTGCTGGCCGACCTCAACGACAGCTACAACGCCAAGCAAGGCAAAGCCTGGGGCCTGTTCCATGGCGAGTCCGGCGCCTACCCGTTCAGCGGCTGGCTCAAGCAGTACCTGGAACAGGAAAAGGACTTCACCAGCTTCAGCCGCGTCGCCGTCGAGCACCTGCAGAAGCTGATGGAAGAATCCAACCTGTCCACCGGCGGCCACGTCTTGTTCGCCCACTATCAGCAGGGCATGACCGAGTACCTGGCGATCGCCCTGCTGCACCACAGCGAGGGCGTGGCGGTGAACGCCGAGCTCGACGTGACGCCGTCGCGCCACCTTGACCTTGGCCAGCTGCACCTGGCAGCGCGGGTCAACCTGTCCGAGTGGAAGAACAACCAGAACTCCAAGCAGTACATCTCGTTCATCAAGGGCAAGAACGGCAAGAAAGTCTCGGATTACTTCCGTGATTTCATCGGCTGCCAGGAAGGCGTGGACGGCCCGGGCGAAACCCGTACCCTGCTCAAGGCCTTCAGCGACTTCGTCGAAAAGGAAGACCTGCCGGAAGAGTCCGCCCGGGAAAAGACCCAGACCCTGGTCGACTACGCCACCTCGCAGACCAAGATGGGCGAGCCGATGGGCCTCGAAGAGCTGTCCAGCCTGATCGACGAGGACCGCCCGCAAGCCTTCTTCGATCACATCCGTAACAGTGACTACGGCCTGTCGCCGGAAATCCCCGCCGATAAACGCACGCTCAATCAGTTCCGCCGTTTCACCGGGCGGGCCGAAGGGCTGTCGATCAGCTTCGAATCACACTTGCTGGGCTCGAAGATCGAGTACGACGAAGAAGCGGGGACGCTGGTGATCAAGGGGTTGCCGACGCAGTTGGTCGATCAGTTGAAACGCCGCAAGGACTGAGGCGAGCAGCCTAGCGCTGTGGGAACGGCGGTTCGCCGCTGCGATTTACCCGCGGAGCCGGCAACACCGTGGATGGCACCGGCTTTGCCGGTGTTCGCGGGTAAACCCGCTCCCACAGATCAGAGCGTCGTGGCTTCGCAATAGGAGGCAACCAGGGCCTCCTTGGCCTTCTTGCGCAGCTTCTTGACCAGACGCTCCTGGCGCAGTGCTTCGCCTTTGTCCGGCCACTGCTCCACGTACACCAGCGCCTGCGCCGGGCTGGTCTTGAAGTAGCGTGCGCCCTGCCCTTTCTGGTGCTTGACGAACCGCCGCTGCGGATCATCGCTGATACCGCAGTACAGCGAACCATTGGCGGCCCGCACCAGGTAGACGTACCAGGGTTTGCACTCGACGGTGGAAGGTGTCTCGCTCACGGCTCGATTCGATACAGATGAAGATGGCCGCCAGCTTACCCGCTCAGCGCGCCTGCTGGAACGCCCGCAGCCCTTTGAAGGCCTGCTGGCGAACCTTGTTCTGCAACATCGGCGACCAGCCCAGCACTACCCCCGGCATGCCCAACGCCTGACGCGACCAGCGCCACAGGTCAAAGCTGTCATCGTGCTGGCAAATCAGCCCGTCGCGGATCACGAAGCGCGCCTGGATATCGTTGACCACCACCCGCCCGGTCTGACTGAACAGGTAGGTCGCCACCCAGTGGGCGCCGCCACCGAGCTCATCACTGCGTACGTTGTCGAAGGTCAGGGTGAAGTCCTTGGCGCGGCGGGTGAGCATGCGCCACATATCGCCGGCGTCCTGGCCGCGCAGGGTGCCGAACACCGGGTCGCTGAAGGCGATGTCGTCGCTGTAGCAGGCCACCATGGCCTCGGCATCCAGGCGCTGGAAGGCCTGGTAGAAACGGGTGATCAGGGCGCTGTTGGCATCGCTCATGGGGTGGTCCTGCGAAGATACGGAACCCGCACGATACTGCCTGGCCAGCAGCAGTACCATGCCCATTCGCGCCGTGAATGATGATCGCGGGCGGCGTGGCCTACACCCGCTCGCTGCTGACCTGAACATGCAGGGCGCGTCCGGCGCCCAAGCCGAACGCGATAGCCCCCACCCCCAACACGGCGAAGATCCAGCCCAGCGCATCCCAGCCTCCGGTCAGGTCATGCACCAGGCCGACGGCGAAGGGCCCGGTGGACGCCAGGGTGTACCCCACCCCTTGGGCCATGCTCGACAGGTTGGCCGCCACGTGCGCATCCTTCGAACGCAACACGATCAGGGTCAAGGCCAGGGCAAAGGTGCCGCCCTGTCCCAGCCCCAGCAGCACCGCCCAGCCCCACAACCCGTCAATGGGCGCATAGAGGCAGCCGAACAGGCCGGCCAGGGTCACCAGCATCACCACCACGATGGCCAGCCGCTGGTCCTTGCCACGGGTCGCCAGCCACGGCGCGCTCAGTGAGCTGATCAGTTGCACCAGCACCGACCCCGACAGCACCAGGCCTGCCTCGGTCGGGCTCAGGCCCCGGCCCACCAGGATCGAGGGCAGCCAGCCGAAGACGATATAGGCCAGCGACGACTGCAAGCCCATGTACAGCGTCACCTGCCAGGCCAGTGGATCACGCCACAGCCCGCGCACCCGATACGCCACCTTGTGCAGGCCATGGCCCTGGCGGGCCTGGGGCAGCCATACCAGCATCGCCAGCAGCGCCGGCAGCATCCAGAAACCCAGGCCCAATGCCCAGCTGTCATCGAAGTGCTGGCTCAGCGGCACGGTTGCACCTGCGGCCAGCGCCGCCCCGAGGCACAAGGCCATGGTGTAGACCCCGGTCAGGGTGCCGGCATGTTGGGGGAAGTCGCGCTTGACGATACCCGGCAGCAGCACACCGATGATGCCGATGCTCGCCCCCGCCATCAGGCTGCCGAGGAACACCCCCGTCACGCCCAGTGCGCTGCGCACCAGGATGCCCAGGGCCAGGGTGAGGAGAATGCCGAGGATCACCCGCTCGCTGCCAAAGCGCCGCGCCAGGACTGGCGCCAGCGGTGCGAACAGCCCCAGGCAGAGCACCGGCAAGGTGGTCAGCAAGCCCGCCTGCGAGGCGTTGAGGCCCAGGCTTTGCGAGACCTGGCCCAGTGCCGGCGCCATGCTCGACAGGGCTGGGCGCAGGTTCAGTGCCACCAGCACCAGGCCCAGCAACAGCAGCCAGGGTCGGCGCAGCAGCACTGGCTGTTGCTGCACCTGCTCGTCGTCAGCCTCGGCGTCGATCAGCAGTTCGTCGAGTTCCGCTTCGCGGGGCGTTGTGTCGCGGGTTATAGGTTCGGCCATGGCCGTCTCCCGTTCAGGATTCGATAAGGGTTCGGCTCAGGCGCTTGGCCAGTTCCGGGTCGCGTTGTTCGACGGCGTCGAGAATCTGCTCATGCAGGTCGAACACCGCCTGGCAACGGGGGACGGTGGTCATGTTGTGCTGCAAGGCGGCGGCCGCTACGCCGGAGAAGTAGCGGTAGAGTTCGCTGAGCGCGGGGTTGTGGGCGGCATCCACCAGGCGCTGGTGGAAATTGATGTCGCATTCGACGTAGGCGTCCAGGTCACCCTGGAAGTGCGCGGCACTGTGCTGCAGGGCTTCACGCAGTTCGTGCAGGTCTTGCTCGGTTCGGCGCAGTGCCGCCAGGCCGATGGCTTCGGCTTCGAGGATATGGCGGGTTTCGCGGGCGTGCTCGACAGTGCAATGGGCCATGGCCTGCACGGCTTGCAGGGGGTCCTGGGCGGTGCGCAGGTAGCTGCCGTCGCCCTGGCGGATCTCGACCAGGCCGCTGAAGGCCAGAACGCGCATGGCCTCGCGCACGGTGTTGCGGCTGATGCCGAGGTCGCTGGCGAGTTCGGGTTCGGTGGGCAGGCGCTGGCCGATCGACCAGGTGCCTTGGGCGATGCGGTCGCGGAGTTGGTCGACGGCTTGCTCGACCAGGGAGCGTTTGATCAGGAGGGTCACCTGGGGACGTCCAGTCATCGGATGAATTTTGGGGTAGTGGGACGATAGCGGGTTGGATGGGGGGTGGCAAGGTCCGGGTCCGGGTCCGGGTCCGGGTCCGGGTCCGGGGATCAGAGTGCTTGTTTTGATAGATGTATGCGCATTCGGCGGCGATGTCGACTTTTAGTCACCTTTCCGCCCTTACGGCGGCCTACTTTGG
>NZ_VZZR01000116.1:0-9480 GCF_009650555.1 Pseudomonas sp. EMN2 | reverse complement strand
GGGTGGACGATGGGAATCGAACCCACGACAACCGGAATCACAATCCGGCGCTCTACCAACTGAGCTACGCCCACCATATTGCGCTACTGCTTACTTGCCCAGGCCTAATGGCGCACCCGGCAGGACTCGAACCTGCGACCATCCGCTTAGAAGGCGGATGCTCTATCCAGCTGAGCTACGGGCGCTTAAGCTTTCAGTCCGACTTAACAAGCCAACAAACCGCTTATTCCGTCCGACTTTGCCAACCCGTGCCAGGCAGTGCCCGACAAGTGCGGCGAATCTTATAGCCGACCCTCAAAGTCGTCAACATGTTTCTGAAAAAAATTTAAATTATTGAAGGGGTTAGGGGATTTGCCCGACCACCCGCCTTTGCCCTTGCGCCGTGTCGTGCGAGAATGCGCGCTTCTTCATGTTTCCTTCTCGATGGTTAATCACGCGTCTATGACTGCACACCTTATCGATGGCAAGGCGATCGCCGCCAACCTGCGCAAGCAGATCGCGCAACGTGTCGCGGAGCGCCGCCAGCAGGGCCTGCGCACGCCAGGCCTGGCAGTGATCCTGGTCGGTACCGACCCGGCCTCCCAAGTCTATGTCTCGCACAAGCGCAAGGACTGCGAAGAAGTCGGCTTCATCTCGCAGGCCTTCGACCTGCCCAGCGAGACCACCCAACAGGCCCTGACCGAGCTGATCGACCGCCTCAACGACGACCCGGCCGTCGATGGCATCCTGCTGCAACTGCCGCTGCCCGCGCACCTGGACGCCTCGCTGCTGCTCGAGCGTATTCGCCCGGACAAGGACGTCGACGGTTTCCACCCGTACAACATCGGCCGCCTCGCGCAACGCATCCCGCTGCTGCGCCCGTGCACCCCGAAGGGCATCATCACCCTGCTGGAAAGCACCGGCCAGGACCTGTACGGCATGAACGCGGTCATCGTCGGCGCTTCCAACATCGTCGGCCGCCCGATGGCCATGGAACTGCTGCTGGCCGGCTGCACCGTCACCGTCTGCCACCGCTTCACCAAGGACCTGGCCGGCCACGTCGGCCGTGCCGACCTGCTGGTGGTCGCCGCCGGCAAGCCGGGCCTGGTCAAGGGTGAGTGGGTCAAGGAAGGCGCGATCGTCATCGATGTCGGCATCAACCGCCAGGAAGACGGCAAGCTGGTCGGCGACGTGGTCTATGAGACCGCCCTGCCCCGCGCTGGCTGGATCACCCCGGTACCCGGCGGCGTCGGCCCAATGACCCGCGCATGCCTGCTGGAAAACACGCTGTATGCCGCTGAAGAGCTGCACAAGTAAGTTGGCGTAAAGCGAAAACGGCACCTCTGGCAGGTGCCGTTTTTTTTGCCTGGCGTTTTTGCAGGAACCCCATCGCGGGGCAAGCCCACTCCCACGCGATGCAGTCCGATGTCGCGTGGGAGCGGGCTTGCCCCGCGATGAGGCCCGTGAAGCTAACCGATCACTTGCGCGCCGCCTCCCACGACTTGAGCAGTTCGTTGTAGCTGACCGTTTCGCCCTTGGGCTTCTCGTTGGCCAGCTTCGGCTTCGGCGCCCCCGGCTGGTCGAACCAGTACTGGGCATCCTTCTCGGGGTTGAGCTTCGGCGCACAGGTGGCCTGGGCGTTGGAGCGCTGCAGCCGCTCCATCATGCGGTCCTGATCCCGCGCCAGGCCGTCCAGCGCCTCTTGAGGCGTCTTCTCGCCGCTGGCCACCTCGGCGATATGGCTCCACCACAGCTGCGCCAGGCGCGGATAGTCCGGCACGTTGGTGCCGGTCGGCGTCCACTGCACCCGCGCCGGGCTCCGGTAGAACTCCACCAGCCCGCCCAGCTTGGGCGCCAGGTCGGTCATGGCCTGGGAGTTGATGTCCGACTCGCGGATCGGCGTCAGGCCGACCACGGTCTTCTTCAACGACACGGTCTTGGAGGTGACGAACTGGGCATACAGCCAGGCCGCCAGCCGCTGTTTCTCAGGGGTGGATTTGAAGAAGGTCCAGGAGCCGGTGTCCTGGTAACCGAGCTTCATCCCCTCCTCCCAGTACGGTCCCTTGGGCGAGGGTGCCATGCGCCACTTCGGCGTGCCGTCGGCGTTGACCACCGGCAATCCAGGCTTGGTCATGTCGGCGGTGAAGGCGGTGTACCAGAAAATCTGCTGGGCGATGTTGCCCTGGGCCGGCACCGGCCCCGCCTCGGAGAAGGTCATGCCCTGGGCTTCCTTGGGCGCGTAGGCGCGCATCCAGTCCACGTACTTCTGCGTGGCGAACACCGCCGCCGGGCCATTGGTGTCACCGCCGCGGGTCACACTGGAGCCCACCGGGTGGCAGTCCTCCACGCGAATGCCCCACTCGTCCACCGGCAGGCCATTGGGCAGCCCCTTGTCGCCACCGCCGGCCATGGAGAACCAGGCGTCGGTGAAACGCCAACCCAGCGAAGGGTCCTTCTTGCCATAGTCCATGTGGCCATAGACCCGCTTGCCGTCGATCTCCTTGACGTCCTCGCTGAAGAACTTGGCGATGTCCTCGTAGGCCGACCAGTTCACCGGCACGCCCAGCTCGTAGCCGTACTTCTCCTTGAACTTGGCTTTCAGGTCCGGGCGCTCGAACCAGTCGGCGCGGAACCAGTAGAGGTTGGCGAATTGCTGGTCAGGCAACTGGTAGATCTTGCCGTCTGGCGCGGTGGTGAAGGAGATCCCGATAAAGTCCTTCAGGTCCAAAGTCGGCGAGGTGTAGTTCTTGCCCTCATTGGCCATCAGGTCGGTGATGGATTCCACCTTGCCATAGCGAAAGTGCGTACCGATCAAATCGGAATCGTTGACCCAGCCGTCATAGATGTTCTTGTCCGACTGCATCTGCGTCTGCAGCTTTTCCACCACATCGCCTTCCTGCAGCAGGTCGTGGGTCAACTGGATACCGGTGATCTCGGTAAAGGCCTTGGCCAGCACCTTGGACTCGTATTCGTGGGTGGTGATGGTTTCCGACACCACGTTGATCTTCATCCCACGGAACGGCTCGGCGGCCTTGATGAACCACTTGAGCTCTTCCAGTTGCTGCTCCGGCGTAAGGGTCGAAGGCTTGAACTCGCTGCCAATCCATTTTTTCGCCGCGTCTTCGTACTGGTCGGCCCAGGCCGTGCCGTGCAGGCCGCCCAGCACCAGCAGCGCGGCCAGGGTCAAATGTCGCCGTTTGTTGTCGTTATCGAACATTGTGATCTCCAGATTGCAGAAGGATCCATCGCCCCAGGCTCAACCCCAGCGCAGCACCACCAGCCACGCCAGCGACAGCAGCGAGGCCACCCACAACGGCCAGTCGCTCACCCCGACCACCAGCAGATGCAGGTAGGCGCTGGTCAGCAAGCCGATGAACAGCCGATCGCCACGGGTCGTGGCAATCGGCAGAAAACCGCGACGCTCCAGGCACGGGCGACGCAGTTCGAACAGGGTCATGCACATCAACACCAGGCCGATCGCCGAGAAGAACAGCGCGGTCGGCAGGGTCCAGGCCATCCACTCCATCATCCGCCCTCCTCACACCCGACCCAGGGCAAAGCCCTTGGCCACATGGTTGCGCACGAACCAGATCACCAGCATGCCCGGCAGGATGGTCAGCACCCCGGCGGCAGCCAGCACACCCCAGTCGATACCTGAGGCGGACACCGTGCGGGTCATCACCGCCGCGATCGGCTTGGCGTTCACCGAAGTGAGGGTGCGCGCCAGCAGCAGCTCGACCCACGAGAACATGAAGCAGAAGAACGCCGTTACGCCGATCCCCGAACCAATCAGCGGGATGAAGATCTTCACGAAGAACCGCGGGAAGCTGTACCCATCGATGTAGGCGGTTTCATCGATTTCCTTCGGCACCCCGCTCATGAAACCCTCCAGAATCCACACCGCCAGTGGCACGTTGAACAGGCAGTGGGCCAGTGCCACGGCAATGTGCGTATCGAACAGGCCAATCGAGGAATACAGCTGGAAGAACGGCAGCAGGAACACCGCCGGAGGCGCCATGCGGTTGGTCAGCAGCCAGAAGAACAGGTGCCGGTCGCCCAGAAAGCGGTAGCGCGAAAAGGCATAGGCCGCCGGCAAGGCCACCGTCAGCGAGATGAGCGTGTTCAGGCACACGTAGTACAGCGAGTTGATATAGCCGCTGTACCAGCTGGCATCGGTGAAGATCACCCGGTAGTTGTCGAAGGTGAACACCTGCGGCCACAAGGTCAGCCCACCGAGGATCTCGCTGTTGCTCTTGAACGACATGTTCAGCAGCCAATAGATCGGCACCAGCAGGAAGAAGAAGTACAACAGCAGGACCAGGGTCTTGCGCTTGCTCATGGCCTACTCCTTGTCGGCGTGGGTCATGGCTGTGTAGAACAGCCACGACACCAGCAGGATGATCAGGAAGTACACCAGCGAGAACGCCGCCGCCGGCCCCAGGTCGAACTGCCCCACCGCCATGCGCGTGAGGGTCTGGCTGAGGAAGGTCGTGGCGTTGCCCGGCCCGCCGCCGGTGAGCACGAACGGCTCGGTGTAGATCATGAAGCTGTCCATGAAGCGCAGCATCACCGCGATCAGCAGCACATTCTTGAGCTTGGGCAGCTGGATATGGCGAAACACCGCCCAGCCCGATGCCCGGTCGATACGCGCGGCCTGGTAGTACACGTCGGGGATGGCGCGCAAACCCGAATAGCACAGCAGCGCCACCAGCGAAGTCCAGTGCCACACGTCCATCACCAGCACCGTGACCCAGGCGTCGAACGGGTCGCCGGCATAGTTGTAGTTGACCCCAAGCTTGGCCAGCGTCGCGCCAAGCAGGCCGATGTCGGCGCGGCCGAAGATCTGCCAGATGGTGCCCACCACGTTCCACGGGATCAGCAACGGGATGGCCATGAGGATCAGGCACACCGACGCCATGCGCCCACGGGTCGGCATGGTCAGGGCGATGGCGATGCCCAGCGGGATTTCGATGGCCAGCACGCACCCGGAATAGATGAACTGGCGCAGCAGCGCATCATGCAGCGCCGGGTCGCGCAGCACCTGGCGGTACCAGTCGGCGCCGACGAAGTAACGGTTGGAGGCGTCGAAGATGTCCTGCACCGAGTAGTTGACCACGGTCATCATCGGGATCACGGCGCTGAACGCCACCAGCAAAAATACCGGCAGCACCAGCCACCAGGCCTTGTTGTTCGGCACCTTGTTCATGCCTCGGCCTCCACCAGCAGATCGTCCAGGTAGAGCATCAGCCATTGCGGCGGCAGGCTGACCCAAGCCCGGCCATGGGGCACCACCCGGTCCTCGCCCAGGCGCGCCTTGAGGGTGACCCCCGCCAGCACCAGCGTGAGAATGCGGTAGGTGCCCAGGTCCTCCACGTCCACCACGCGCGTTTCGAACGCGTTGTCGAAGGGGTGCTCCCACACCTGCACGAACTCCGGGCGGATGCCCACCTGCAAACGCCCGCCCTCGGACATCGCCAGGCGCTCACGCACCCCTTCGTGCAACACCAGATGCACATCGCCGAAGCTCACGCCGTCGGCCTCGGCGCGCACGTCGATCAGGTTCATCCCAGGGCTGCCGATGAAATAGCCGACGAAGGTATGCCGGGGCCGTTCGAACAACTCGCGCGGGGTGCCGAACTGGACGATGCGCCCGGCGTGCATCACCGCGATCTTGTCGGCGAAGGTCGAGGCCTCCAGCTGATCGTGGGTGACGTAGATCATGGTGATGTTGAACTGTTCGTGGATCTGCTTGAGCTTGCGCCGCAGCTTCCATTTCAGGTGCGGGTCGATCACCGTCAGCGGCTCGTCGAAGAGGATCGCCGACACGTCGTCGCGCACCAGCCCGCGGCCCATGGAGACCTTCTGTTTTTCGTCGGCGCTGAGGTTGCGTGCGCGCCTGTGCAGCACCGCGGCCAGCTCCAGCACCTCGGCGATTTCCTCGACCCGCGCACGTACCCGCGCCTCGTCCAACCCCTGGTTGCGCAGAGGGAAGGCCAGGTTGTCGAACACCGACATGGTGTCGTACACCACCGGGAACTGGAACACCTGGGCGATGTTGCGCTGCTGCGGGGTCAAGGCGTTGACCACCTTGCCGTCGAACAGCACCTCGCCATGGGAGGGCGCGAGCAGGCCGGAGATGATGTTGAGCAAGGTCGACTTGCCGCAGCCGGACGGCCCGAGCAAGGCATAGGCACCGCCCTGGGCCCACACATGTTCCAGCTCATGCAAGGCATAGTCGTCGGCGCTGGTGGGCGAGCGGCTGTAGCTGTGAGCCAGCTGATGCAGGCGGATCTCGGCCATCAGGCGCTCCTCGCGTCGCGCAGGCGTGGCGCCTGCACCAGGGCGTCGGCGCTGTCGAAGATGAACAGCTTGTGGGTGGGGATGAACACGCGGATCGGCGTGTCCACCTGATACTCGTGCACGCCCGGCAGGTGCAGGGTCATGCGCCAGTGCTCGTTGCGCACATGCAGGAAGGTTTCCGAGCCGCTGATCTCGGCCAGCTCCACCAGCACCGCCAGCTCCAGGTCATCGTCGCGCGACGGCACCAGCGCCAGGTGGCCGGGGCGGATGCCGAAACGATATTCGCCGTCCGCCAGGTCGCGCAGGTCGGCCGTGCGGGCAAAGTGCACGGCACCGGCCAGGCTCACCTCGTTGCCGACGATGCGCCCGGGCACCAGATTGATCGGCGGCTCGCAGAACAGCTCGGCGGCCAGCACGCTGGCGGGTCGCTGGTACACCTCGGTGGTACGGCCGCTCTGGATCACCCGGCCCTCGTGCAGCAGCGTGGTGGTGCCCCCCAAGGCCAGCGCCTCGTTGGGCTCGGTGGTGGCATACACGGCGATGCACTTGCGCTCGGCGAACAGGCTGCGCAGCTCTTGGCGCAGGCCCTCGCGCAGCTTGTAGTCGAGGTTGACCAATGGCTCGTCGAACAGGATCAGCGAGGCGTCCTTGACCAATGCCCGAGCCATGGCGGTGCGCTGCTGCTGGCCACCCGACAGTTCCAGCGGCAGGCGCCCGAGAAAGGGCGCGATACGCAACATCTCGGCCGTTTCGCGTACACGCCGCTGTATGTCCGGTTCGGCCATGCGCGCCTGACGCAACGGCGACGCGATGTTCTCGAACACCGTGAGCGTGGGGTAGTTGATGAACTGTTGATAGACCATCGATACGTTGCGCTGACGCACCGGGCGTCCCGTGACGTCCTCGCCGTCCATCAGCACGCGGCCGCTGTCCGGGCGGTCGAGGCCGGCCATCAGGCGCATCAGGCTGGTCTTGCCGGCCAGGGTGCGGCCCAGCAGCACGTTGAACGAGCCGGGCTCGAAACGCAGGCTGGCGTCGTCGATCCACAACTGGTTGTCGACACTGCGGCGTACCTGCTCCAGCACCAGGGACATGGCGTGGCCTTCTTGTAATGATTGTCCAGCCACTCCAGCCAGTTCCGTGCCAGCCCGGCACAACCGCTCTATACCGGTATCTTGCCCCCTGGCACGGCGCGCAGCTTGTACAGAAGTGAACAGTTTCGCTGAACAACTGAACACCCTCGGGTTTGACAATGAACAGCGCTGAACGACACTCAATCGCGGTCGCCAATAAAAACAACAGCCCACAGGACAGGCCCATGGCCCACTCCGTTTCGACCCACGCGCAACTGATCCAGGCCTCCTGGGCGCGCTGCCGCGAGCACGGCCTGCAGCCCCAGCACGCGCCCGACTTCGATTGCCTGACCGGTGCCGAGCTCGATGCCCTGCTCGAGCGCAACCAAGTCCTCTTGCGCCTCACCCATGACGACGTACTGCCGCAATACGCCCACCTGCTGGGCAACGCCAGCCACCTGGTGATGCTCGGCGACGCCAGCGGCTGCCTGCTCGGCGCCTGGGGCACCCGGCGCTTCGTCGCCCCACGTCAGCAGCACGCCTTCAGCCCTGGCGCACGCTGGCGCGAACAAGGCGTCGGCACCAACGCGCTGGGCACGGCACTGGTGTGCGGCGAGGCCATCCATGTCGGCCAGGACGAGCACTATCTAAGGCAGAACCGCTACATGGCCAGCGCCGCCGCACCGCTGTTCGACGCCGAACGGCGCCTGGTCGGCGTACTCGACGTGGCCTGTGACGGCTACCTGCCTGCCACCCAGACCCTGGGCCTGGTGCGCATGCTCAGCCAGAGCCTGGAGAACCGGCTGATCCTCGCCGGGCCCGGCGAGCAGCATTGGCAGCTGCTGTTCAACACCGGCGCCGACAACCTCGACAGCCCCTGGGCCGGCCTGTTGTTGTTCGACGAGCGCGGCGAGGTGCGTGCGGCCAACCACCGCGCAGACAGCCTGTTGGGCGCCGACCCGCGCCACCTGAACCTGGCGCAGCTGTTCCAGGTGCCGTTGCGGCAGGTCCTCGAACACGCCGAAGGGCGCCCCTTCGCCCTGCTCGCCCATGGCCGCCAACGCCTGCATTGCCAATGGCAGGGGCCACGCCGGCCACCCACGCGCCGTGTGCCCAGCGCCACGGATGCGCGTGTGAGCAAGGCGCTGGCCCAGGCCGGCCTGCTGCTGGAGAAGGACATCCCGCTGCTGGTCCAGGGCGAGACCGGGGTAGGCAAGGAGGTGTTCGTCAACGCCCTGCACCAGGCCAGCAGCCGGGCGCGCCAGCCGCTGATCGCGGTCAACTGCGCGGCGATCCCGGCCGAGCTGGTGGAGTCGGAGCTGTTCGGCTACGAAAAAGGCGCCTTCACCGGCGCCCACCACAAAGGCAACCCCGGGCTGATCCGCAAGGCCGACGGCGGCGTGCTGTTCCTCGACGAAATCGGCGACATGCCGCTGGCCACCCAGGCCCGCCTGCTGCGAGTACTGCAGGCCCGCAGTATCCAGCCGCTGGGCAGTGGCGAGCCGGTGGCACTGGATATACGCGTGGTGTCGGCGAGCAACCGCGACCTCGCCGCCGAGGTGCGCGCCGGGCGTTTTCGCCAGGACCTTTATTACCGCATCGCCGGGTTGACGCTGGTGCTGCCGGCGCTGCGCGAACGCAGTGACCGCCGTGCACTGATTGAAGAGGTGCATGGGCGCTATCGCGAGCCCGGCCAGCCCGAGCGGTTGGCGGATGATGTGCTGGTGTTGCTGGAGCGCCATCCCTGGCCGGGCAATCTGCGCGAACTGGTCAGCGTGATGCAGGTGGCGCTGGCATTGGCTGGCGAGCAGCCGGTCGGGGTGGAGCATCTGCCGAACAGCTTTCTGGCCGAGGCCGGAGAAAGCGCAGCGCATGAACACGCACCGAACGACCTGGGTGAACTGCTGCGCCTGGCCGATGGCAACCTCTCTTCCGTAGCCCGCACGCTGGGGGTCAGCCGTACGACGTTGTACAAGCGGCTGCGCGCTCGAGGGCTGGCATAGCCTGGTGAATGACACGCAATCTCGCGGGGCAAGCCCGCTCCCACAGACTGGACTGCCCCCAAGAAGTTGGACACCAATCCAACCCTTGGGGGATTTATGGGCAAGTACACCGAGCGCTTCAAGCT
>NZ_VZZR01000115.1:0-23214 GCF_009650555.1 Pseudomonas sp. EMN2 | reverse complement strand
AGCGCCTCTGGAGGCCGGATTTTACGTAGAGTTCTCGCCTTTTAGGCGAAGGATTCTGCCATGCCCAAGCGCTACGAACTTTCCGACGCAGACTGGGATTTAGTCGCTGATCTTTTTACAGCTCATCGACGTACCGGACGCCCAAGAGTCGATGATCGCTTGATGTTGAATGGCATGTTGTGGGTACTTTGCTCCGGTGCGGCATGGCGAGACATGCCAGAGCGATTCGGCCCTTGACCGCTGCCGTTTGCAGGTGAGGTACCTGATAATGACTCATTCAAGCGAGTTAGCCAGCGCCCATCGAAAGCCGGCGGTTGTGTAGCCCATAAATCCCTAGAGTGTCTGGTTCGGGTGGTCTCGGAAGTCCGCTATGGGTGGAAAGCAGCCGCTCGCGAATGACCGCAAACGACCCATAGCGGACGATCACGATTGATCCCGAACATTTCCCAATCAGGCAACTCCAGCTAAGAGCGAAGGAGCTATACGCGACTAGAATTACATCTGCTTGAGGTCAACGAGGAAATAACAACGTCACCGCTGCACGAAATCCCCAGCCTTGGGGGCCGTCTCCCGATCTGTCTAGCCAATACCTGGGACCGGCCTGGATCGTTATAGGCTGCCCCCCAATTTTCAGTAGTTGGGTAACGGTAAGATTGATCGGCACCGACCATTCTTTCGCTTGCCAGTCATAAGTCGATTCGGTGTTGATGCCGTAGGTGGTTAGCGACTTGGTTGTGTAGGACAGGAAGGGTTGCAGGAACGTTTGGTTGACCTTCTCTTTGTCGTCCGGAGGGCTGTCATCCAAGCCCCAGATATGGTTGGCGAGGATGCCGCGTGTCCAGCCATTCGATTGCTTGAGCGCCACTGCGGTCGGGCCCAGACCCCATTGTTTGTTGCTTAGCAGATCGTTACTACCGGCCGGAATTAACAGGGCAGGGCCGACACCCAGAATCCAGCCACTGTCGGTGGGTTTACTGGGCGAGAAGAAAAAGCTCTGGGTGATGTCTCCAACTCCCGACTTGTCTGCCGCGCTATCCGGTGCCAGGCCGTGTTGATCGATGACCGGCAGGATGGTGCGGGAAATGAGGTTCCAGTCTTCGTTCAGCGTGAACGGGAGCACCGGCTGGATATTTGTGACGCTGTGCATGCCCTCACCGGTGGCGCCCATTTTTTGATCCCAGTTGTACTGCACGGGCAGGCTGTACATGGCAGCGACAGGGTTCAGCGCTGCCTTGGCCAACTCCGCCGAATCTTCAGCCTGGGCAAAACCAAACTGCAAGGCAACCAACATGGCTGACAAGTGCGTGAGATGAACTCTTTCCATGTTGCCTCCCTTACGGTGAGCGTCGAAAGAAAACTTAAAGGATGCTGTCCCGTTTCTCTTTTCTCATGAAACTGATTCATTGATACCTGCCAATCGAAGGCCTCGTCCCTGAGTCGTTCCTCACCTTAGTATCATGCAGCGGACACCGGTAACTCGCTCGTAGTGTCGTACCTGCCAATCAGGTCTCTACTTCACCTGAACAACCGCAGGCGGCGTCCACTGTCCATTAAGTACGTCGGCCTTCGGCCAATACGTGCGGATGGTGACCTCGAACTCGCTTTGCGGCGCCGGCAACCAGTTGCTCTCCTTGTCCTTGCCGGGTGAGTCATGCTGCACATACAGGGTCAGCGAACCGTCATCGTTGAACTTCATGTTCTTCTGATTCTTGGTGCCCAGTGAATAACGCTTCATGGCGTTGGGGGCGAAGAAGTGCTTGGGGTCGTACATAGTCAGCGACCAAAAGCCATCTACAGGTGGCGTCTGACCCTTGGCGAAGGTCACGGTATATTTGTGCTTACCGTCCAGCCGTTGCCCGTTCTGGTCTACTTCCTGGAAGAAATAGCGGGTCTCTTCCGGTTGATTGGTGTACATGTTCGACTTGGCGGTGGCGGTGCGTGTCAGGTAGTCGTTGCCCCAGCGGGCCACATTGGTTGGCGAGTTCCAGCCATTGGGCAGGCGCGAACCGTTGGTACGGAAGGAAAACAGCGGTGCGATTACCTGCTCTTCGGTTTCAACCGCTGTCTTGACCAGAACATCCTTGATTGCCGGGTCCTTCGCTGCGGCATCGAGCAAGGCGTGCATCATGGCATAGCGGCTTTCTTCTCCCGCCAGCGGTGGCACCTTTTCAAGAATACCTGGCAATTGGTCGAAGAAGGTCTTCGGCTCGACCCAGCGCGTTTCGGTGGAAGAACTTTGTGCGGCCGGGAAGTGCGGGGTTTTGGTCCAGTCCTTGGTCACCGATTCGCCGGTGTATTTGCTCAGCGGGTACACCACAACCTGCTGGAGGATTTTCTTGACCGCTGCATGGTCTTCCTCGCTGTCACCCATGAATACCCGTGGCCCCATTGCAACAAGTTCGGTGGGCGCCTTGATGACGTCGGTGATGCCCTGCGGTACCGTTCCTTTCCAGTTCGGTCCGACAACCAAATAGTTGCCAGGCTTGGTTCCGTACTGTTTGCCAAGCTTGGAGAACTCTTCGCTACGCGCATCGTATAAGGCATACACCCAGAAGCGGTCACCAAAGTCTGGCACTTGCAAAACAACCGGATCATCGTCGGTCGCGCCGAACCCGAAGCCGTAGACCACATCCTGGTTGGGGTGCGCCACCCAACGCTGCTCTGGGGAAATGTAGTCGCTGAGCATGCTCACGTAACCGGTTGGCGCGGCCGGTAGTATGCCGCCCATCAGGCCGGGCTCCGGTGCTTTAGCGAAAGAGGCACGACGGTTGAATGCGTTGACGATGGGCCAAGCCCATAGATAGGTATCCTGAGCGATGACCTTCGCGCTGGATGGCGTGATCACGGTGCCAGCGGGGATACCGGCAACCTCGCCCGCAGGTTTGCCAGCGGAGTTGTCACCCGCCTGAACGGTGCCCACCATCGAAGCACTCAATGCCAAAGCCACCAGGGTGTAATGGAAAGTCGACTTCATTTTTCGAAAACTCCTATTTCGAAAGGCATCCGACTACGGGGTCTTCCGCCTGGAATTGAGCCAGAACAACCATCAGGTCAATGGAAAAGCGCTGAAAATCTGCTGCCCGAAAACATTGGACTATCAAAAGCTTTAGGGGGCCGCTAGCTAGGACGCCAACAAGGCAACGCCTGTCAGCAACGCAGTTGGCCCTATAGGGAGTTGTCCAATAGGGCCCAGCATCCACTGGGGGTTAAGCAGTGAACGGGAAGGAGTGTAGTTGAGGCTAAATTGAGGGGAGGGTAAATGTCCGTTTTGGCCGGTTGCCGCAGGTCCCGAACGGCAGCTATGGGTCGAAAGCGGTCAATAACGACCGGCAGCTTTCGACCCGACGCAGGCACCGGCAGCTGTGCTGCAGCCCAGAGGCGGGCTTAGTTCGCCATCACTTCATCGAGTGCCTGCTCAAGGGTGCTGACCGTACGCTCGATATTGTGCAGTTTTTCGAGCCCGAACAGACCGATACGGAAGGTCTGGAAGTCGGCCGGTTCGTCACATTGCAACGGCACGCCGGCTGCGATCTGCAGGCCGTGCTCGGCAAATTTCTTGCCGTTCTTGATGTCGGCATCATCGGTGTAGCTCACCACTACGCCCGGAGCCTCGAACCCGGCTGCGGCCACGCTCTTGATGCCTTTGCCGGTCAACATGGCGCGCACCCGCTTGCCCAGAGCCCACTGTTCGTCGCGGACCTTGTCGAAGCCGTAGGCTTGCGTCTCGTTCATCACGTCGTTGAATCGCGCCAGCGCATCGCTGGGCATGGTCGCATGGTAGGCATGTCCGCCCTGTTCGTAGGCCTGCATGATCTGCAGCCACTTTTTCAGGTCGCAGGCAAAGCTGCTGCTTTGCGTGTGCTCGATGCGCTCGAGGGCCAAGGCACTGAGCATCACCAGGGCGCAGCAAGGGGAGGCGCTCCAGCCTTTCTGCGGTGCGCTGATCAGCAGGTCGACGGCGCACTTGTGCATATCGACCCAAAGCGTGCCTGAGGCGATGCAGTCCAGCACGAACAGGCCGCCCACCGCATGCACGGCGTCGCCGACAGCACGCAGGTAATCGTCGGGCAGGATGATCCCGGATGAGGTTTCAACGTGGGGGGCGAAGACAATCTGCGGCTTGTGCGTCTCGATGGCCGCCAGCACTTCGTCCAGAGGTGGTGGCGCGTAGGCTGCCTGGCGACCGGTGTCGACCGGCCGGGCTTTGAGCACCGTGGTGGCCGCCGGGATGTTGCCCATCTCAAGGATCTGGCTCCAGCGATAACTGAACCAGCCGTTGCGGATCACCAGGCATTGCTGGCCGGTGGCAAACTGTCGCGCTACCGCTTCCATGCCGAATGTACCGCTGCCCGGCACTACCGCAACAGCCTGGGCGTTGTAGACCTGTTTCAGGGTCTTGGAGATGTTCTTCATCACCCCTTGAAATGTCTGCGACATGTGGTTGAGCGAGCGGTCGGTGTAGACCACCGAGTACTCGACCAGCCCCTCGGGATCAATGCTGGGATAAAGCTTCGACATGCGGTGACTCCTTTACCAGAGATGTCATTGGTATGGACCCTGTTCCAAGCCCTGGCAAATGACAAGATTGATTGGGGCTGGACGTTCAAGTTAGCAGCCTGGCAGCTCAGATTCCTGTGGGAGCGCGAATCACCAAGCTGTCTTGCTCGTAGCCAGGTGATTGCTCCAGAAACGCTGCGATCAGCGATGAAACCTGCTGCTGTATGACATCCCGCGCACGACCGTTCTCGCCATCGCTGCAAATGATGCCATCCCCCGGTACTTCTGCCTCGAGCACTGACTGCGCGCCCGGTTTGCATATCGACATGAAGGTGAAATGGCTGGCGTCGCTGATCTCGACGTAACGACTGGAGGCTGCAGGCAGGCGTTTGGCCAGGTTGGCCGACTCCAGCTCAGCAGGCAGTTCACGGGACGGCACGCCCGCTGCGATCACCAGGGCGGGTACCGGCAGGGCGGCCAGGCTTTGATCGGTCAGCCCCCGCGAAAGGCCCAGGTCCAGAGCGACTACTGCCGTGACGCGTGCGTCGCGCCAATCGGCGCCCAGCGCAGCCTTGCCCTCTGTGGTACTTGCGGGTTTCATCCGTGCGTAAACGGTGCAACTGGCTAACTCTGGATGGGCGTTGCAGTCTTGTTCGAAGCGCTCTGGATCGAAGCGCGCCCCGGCGATCTCCAGGGCGGTCCAGCCGCCGAGCGAGTGGCCCACGGCTGCAATTCGGCCCTCGGCGACCGCACCGAATTTTTCAGGTTGAGCGACGACCGCATCGATGGCCCGACCCAGATCAACGGGGCGCTGCCATAACTGCGCCGCTGCTTGCGGGCTGCGGTCATGGGTCGTGGTGCCAGGGTGGTTGACTGCGGCGACGATGTAGCCTTTGTGGGCCAGCGCACTGGCCAGCCAGACCTGATTGCGCCAGTTGCCCTGGTAACCATGGGATAGCACCACCAACGGATGTTTACCGGCGGCAGGCGCCGCGTCACGAACCGCCGAAGCACCGACGAACACCGCATTGTCGCCAATCAGTTGTGTGTCGGTGATGGCTTTACTCGGATACCAGACCACCATCTCCAGTGCACGGTCATTGTGCGGATCCGTCAGCGTGGAGGCGCGGAAGCCGACGGAGTTGCCGTCGGCCCATACGGTGGTTGTCATGCAGGCCAGCAACAGTGCGGAGAATGTTGTTTTCAATGTCGTCTCTTCCTTGATTGGACGGATGTGTGGCACTTGGGCCCGGGGTGGGGCGCTTTCACCTTCCATGGGCGCCCGGGGCATTAAAGCCCACAATCCTCGCATCGATCTAGGGTGCAGTGACTGTTTCTGCGAGTACTTCGTTCAACAAACCTGGAATCCAGCTGATGTCGCGGCATGCCTGGGGGCTCAGACGGTTTGCGGCATTCTCCCTACTGTAAAGGCGCACCGCGTTATTGGTTTCAATAGAGGAGGTGTCGAAGCGACCTTTGTCGTCGATCACCGTCCATGTTCCGTTTTTCTCGAAGATCAACCGAGCCGCGGGCGCAGCTTGCCCGATTTTCCAGATGTTCACTGCCCCTGAACTGGACAGCCCGGCGAAGAAGTTATCGTTGAGCGCAGTGATGGTTCCGACTGCGCCGTCCGCCTTGTAATCGATGAGGGTGTGGGCTGGCAGAGCCTCTTTTGCGGCGTGAGGCGTTGCCAGTGAAATAATGTGCACCGTCGCGCCATTGGCATAAATGAGCGACTGCCCGTCGGCGGAAAAGTCGAAGCCATCGCCCAGTGCCCTTTCACGTGTGATTGTTTTTATCAGTGTGTCGTTACGCCAGTCCCTGACTTCAATGTTCGGGTCGCGGGTGAAGGCGATCCACGCATGAGTCGGGGAGAACTTAATCATGGTCGTGACGTCGGGAATGACTGTCTTGAAGGTGCCTTGTCCGGTGTGGGCATCGAAGACCTGCAGGTCAGGTGGCTGGAATCGAGCAATGGATTGTTGATCAGCGCTGATTGCCATGGCCGAAACAGCGCCCTGAAATGACAGCGTCTTCTTGGCGGCACCTGTGAAATCCACCTGGTACAGCGTTGTGTTGGTGGAAAGCAGAACGCTGTTCAGTTCGGACGCGGTTGCATTTTCCCCGATACTGTCGGACCAGGCCTCCACGGCCGTTTTGATTCGCTCAAGATCCTCTTGCGTGACAGACGCCATCAGCAATCCCGAGCTTTCGCCCAAGGCCGCGACTGACAGGCCTTTGCTGTTCGCGGGTAGACGCACTGGTTCATCCGTGCCGTTCTGGTTCCCGATTGACCAGTTCCCGTCAGACCGTTCGTAAATACGCAGGGTGGTTTCGGGTGCCATCCACGCCGCATGGGTCGCAACCACGTCGACTGGCTTGCTGAACGGGGTGATCTTGCGGTCTTTGATGCTGAGTGAGTAGTCGAATTTCTGGCCACTCAGGAAGAGCCGGCCCGGTGGCTGGGGAACCAGCGAGGGAATCTGCAGGCGGCCCTGGATGCGCTGTGCAACGGCGCCGTCTTTCCCTACCGAGGCGATCTCGAGCCCCTCATTCCCCGACATCCGCAGCAGTCGAGGGCTTCCATCTTCTCCAAGGGCAAGGATTTCTTTCGATTGTGTTTCATTGATGACTTTGCCGGACTGAACATCAACGACAAACGAACGCAATTCACCCAATTCCGAAATGACGAGGAATCGCCCTTGCTCACTGAACGTGAAGCGTGGGAATGAAAAGGGGGCAAGTTTTACGCGATGGGTTTCTTCACCGCTGCGTGCATTGACGATGTGAAGGTAGCCCGTTTCATCCATCCATGCGCCGACACTGCCTGACCGGTCCAGGATCACGGAATCCTGCGGCGTGACATTCAATTCGGTGCGCCACAACACTGCATTGTCTTGTGCGCTCACCATGAGCAGGGCGTAGTTCGTGGTGGATACTTCATTGCCGCTCAGTACGTCCTCCACGCCTGGAGGCTGCTCAGCAATCATGGTTTTTGTCAGGACCAGTGCCTGATTGTGCAGTGTGGCTGACGCTATCAGTGTTGTCCCGGACAGGGTTTCAAATCTACCGGTGGGCTCCAGGTTGTTCGAAAACCATTCTATCGTGCCGCGCGGAACGGCAAACTGAGTCAGCGCAGCGCCGCCATTGATGGGGCAATCGAAGCCCAGTATCGGAGACAGTCCGGCTGCGCCAGGTTTGGCCACAACCTCGCCCGTATCCGGATTGAGCAGCCGCAGTGTGCCTGAGTCGCTGCCCGCCACGAGAAGCCGGCTTTTATCGATGAAACACAATTGCTGCAGGCGCTCCTGCGGGAACGACCAGCGCCGAATAGCGTCACCTGTGGCCAGGTCTCTGACGGTGATATCCATGACCGCGCCATAACCGTCGTCAGCGTCGGTGGCCAGCAGGGTGCTGTCTGTTGAAATGGCAAGGTGCCCGCCCAAGGTGCCGGGCTCTTCTACCAGCAACGGGTTTTTGCATGCTGATTCTTGTGCCGCAACGTCGAGCGCGAGGCATGCGCCACAGGCGATAAACAAAGCGATGTGCAGCAATGGCCGGCGGCGAGGAAACAGCGGGGTAAGCCAATAGTCTTTCCACCACGCAAGCCAGATATTCATGACCCTCTCCAACCCTGCTGCTCGTTTCAGCATGGCGTTGCGATCTGCGCTCAAGCGCTCGACGTAGTCAGGTCACGGACTGAATTGTCTTCCTTGTCGGAAGGAGATTACAGAGCGCCATTAACTTAAGAGGTTAGGTGAGCGGATCAGAGGGTCAACTGATTCAATTGAAATAACACGGCTTGAATCGAGTGCGTTCAGATGAGTCGAGAGTAGCCCCGTACAGATGACCGGACGAGGCTACGCGTCTGTTAGCGTTAATACGGTCAGCCGGGCTGTGCCGCCAGGCTGTTGCTGACATTGCGCCCCAGCACCAGCACCGTGACGAACCCGCACCCCACCAACGCCGTGGCCAGGCTCAACAGCACCGAGCTGCCCAGCTGGTCGACGATACGCCCGCCAAAGAACGAGCCCAGCGCAATGATCACCTGGAACATGGCAACGAACAGCGGCATGCCGCGTTCGACATCCTTGGGCGCCACTACGAACATCCAGATGCTGGCGCAGGCCGGGAAGGCGCCGAAGGCAAAGCCCCAGAGCGCGATCAGCATCGCAGCGCCGGTCATGCCGGTGGCGAAGTAGGGGAATAGCGCGGTGCTCACGGCAATCATCAGTGCCACCAGCATCAGCGTGTGGCGCACGCTGCGGTTGGCGGCGAAACCGGCGAACAGGTTGCCTACTACCCCGGCCACGCCATAGAGCAGTAGCAACGAGCCAATGGTTGGCCCATCGAAGCCGGCACTCTGTTTGAAGAACGGCGCTACATAGGTGTAAGCAGCAAAGTGCGCCAGGCCAATCAGCAATACGGCGATCAAGCCCACCCGTGCCTGTGGGTTGATGAACAAGGCCGGCAGGTCGCTGACGCGGATGGCCCTGTCCGGGTTGAGCCGCGGCAGCAGGAAGATCTGCGCCAGCAGCACCGGCACGCCCACCAGCGCGGTGGCCAGGAAGGTCATGCGCCAGCCCATCAGGCCGCTCAGCCAGGTGCCGACGGGCACGCCCAGCACGGTGGCCAGGGTCACGCCGACCATGATGATCGAGGTGGCCTGGGCCACGCCCACGCCCTTGGGCGCAAGGCGGCCGCTGAGGGCAATGGCGGTGGCCCAGAAGCCACCGATGCTGATACCCAGCAGCACACGACCGAACAGCAGCAGGCTGAAGTCGCTGGCGTAGGCCACGACGGCGTTGGCGATGATCATGACCAGGGTCAGGCCGATCAGCAGGTAGCGACGGTCCAGGGCGCCGATGCCCACCGACAGCAAGGGAGCGGCGAGGGCGGCCATGATGCCCGGCAGGGTCACCATCAGGCCGGCCTGGCCGGCGCTGATGCCCAGGTCGCTGGCAACGTCGTTGAGTACGCCCACCGGGAGAAACTCGCTGGTCACCAGGGCGAAAGCGCCCACGGCGACCGAGAGAATCGCCAGCCACTGCTGGCTGACGCTCTGTTGATCATGTTCGGGAAGGCCCTGAGGGGCCTGGCTGGGGCTTGGCATGGTGCTGGGTTCCAAGGGGGAAGGTCGCCTGAAGGCAGGCGCGGGGAGCGGGAGGCAATTGGGAGGCGATTATAAGAGTCGGTTTTGCCAAGCCGACAGACGGGGCCTTCGATAGTAATCATCAGTGCAATCGATAAGACCCGCCGGGACGCCGTACGCGACTGCGCAGTGAGTTGCTATGCTGCCGGCTTCATCGGCAACGACAAGGATGTTCGGAGATGAGCGCAACCCTGCGTCAGGCTTCGCCCGCTGATATCGAGCTGCTGTTCGATATCCGCACCAGCGTGAAACAGAACCACCTCTCCCGTGAACAACTGCATGCCATGGGCATTACGGCGGTCGCGCTCGCTGATGCCATCGGCAGTGGCCCCTGCGCCTGGATTGCCGAATGGCATCAGGAGCCTGCCGGGTTTGTCATGGTGGATCACGACGAAGGGGAAGTGTTCGCCCTGTTCGTACGCCCGCAGCATGAAGGCAAAGGTTTGGGGCGCTTGCTGTTGCAGCGGGCAGAACAAGCGCTGTTCCAGCGTCACGAGCAGATCCACCTGACCACCGACGGCAATGAAGTCATTCGAGCGAATGGCTTTTACCAGCGATTGGGGTGGACTTGCATCGAGGCGGTCGATGACCGGGATGTGCGCTATGAGAAGCGTCGCGTAGAGGGCATGGATATTCGCCTGACGACGACGCAGGATTGGCAGCGCTTGAAGCAGGTGCGGCTTGCCGCGCTTCTGGACAGCCCCACAGCCTTTGGCGTGAGTTACCAGGCCGCCGTCCGCTACAGCGATGAACAATGGCAGCAACGTGCCTCATCGACGGGCACGGCGTTCTGGTTGGCTGTGCTTGGCGAGAGGCCGCTGGGGATGGTCGGGGCTGGGGTCAGTGACGCAGGGCGCTTCAACCTGATTGGCATGTGGATCGACCCTGCGGCCCGGGGCAGCGGCGCTGCGGCCCGCCTGGTCGAGGCGGTCAAGGCTCGGGCGCTGGAGCGTGGTCATGACCGTGTCTTCCTTGATGTCGCGCCGGAGAATGCCCGGGCGGTGGGGTTCTATTTGAGGCAGGGCTTTGTCTTCCTCGACGAATGGGAAGCGCTGGAGAGTCATCCGCAGATCAAGGTGCAGACAATGGTTTGGGTTGCAGGGTGATGATGCAGGGCTCTGCCTCGGTGAGCGCAAAGCCCGACTTGCTCATATGGCGTATTGCGCGACCCCGTGGCCGAACGACCAGTTCTCCTTGCGCACCTCGACCAGGTTGATGAACACATCCTCCATGCGCACCCCCGCCTGCTGGTTGAGCCCTTCGGCGATGGCCAGGTACAACGCCTGCTTCTGCTCGACGGTGCGCCCTTCGCTGAGGGTGATCTGGATGAACACCTGGCCGTCCGAGCGCTGGATGCCCAGGTACTGCGGGTCGTTCACCAGGCGGTCATGGTCATGCTCGGTCAGGATCTGGAAGTTGTCATGCTCGGGGACGTTGATGGTGCGCTTCATGCTGGCATAGACGACCTCACCGATTTTGCGCACATGGTTGCGGTCGGGGTGCTTTTTGATATCGATACGGACCAGAGGCATGACGGGCTCCTTGCGAAGGATCATGGAAGAGCGAGGGCCACCGGCGCGAGAAAGGGCCCTCAGTCGGTGGGATAGATGTCCCAGGAAACGCTGTATTCAAGGGGGGCGGTAGCGCTCTTGTCTTTTTTCCTCGAACTGAGCGACAAGCTCGCTTCGCTGTAGCCGGTCAGGTTCTCGAACGTCAAGCGACGCTTGGGAGGGTCGGGTTTTTCATCCGAGGTGATCTTGACGCCCTTGGCGTCACACAGCTTCTTGAAATCAGCGGCAGTGGCCTCATACATCTTGATCGCTTCTTGAAGACTGTCGCCCGAGTAGAGCGTGACGACCGCGAATGGGTTGGTTGTCTGCTGGTATAGGGTGACATCAGTAGCCCCAGGGACAGCGATCGTCGAATGCACCACGTTGTCGATCAACCCCGGGTTCACGGGGTCTGCCGCGATGGCCGCGAAATTTTTCTTCGCGGCCATGCCGATGCGTACCAGTGCCGAAGCCATCTGTTCGGGCGCACTCGAACCTAGATTTTTCCAATTGTCATTGCAGTTTGGCATGGCCACTTTATTGCCAAGGTAGCTGGCGGATACCAGCGCATTCTTGTCGAAAGGAATCTCCCAGGAAAAACCTGAACGCAGGTTGGGATCGTAGGAGGCAAACGTATAGGTCCCTGAAAGGACACCTTTCGAACGGGGTGGAATCTCTACCGAACTGTAAGCGGCGTCCGATATGACGTAGTCCTCATAACGATCGTCGGCGCCTTTTGGGTAGCTGCCGGAAAGCACGATCAAGTTGATGGCCACGGTGTACGGTGCCGTATTGGTAATGGTGTAGTTGTACTTCTTGTGGATGCGATAGTTCTCATCGGTCTCTATGGTGTCATCGTTAACGTCCATCCTGGTGTTCATCGCAATTGCGTTGACCGCCGTCTGTGTCGTACGGGTGATCGCGTTGCACAGTGTCATGCTCCAGGCCCGTTCATCACTGATATCGTTCGGACCCAGCAGATTCTGTATGGCAGCGCGTGCCTGTTCGGCCCGTTCGCCTTGTTGATTGGTGGCAGTCATCCAGGTGTGCATGGCACGTATCAGGCCGAACTGCACGGCCAGTGCTCGTTGGCGCTTGTCGAGGTGCCCGGACAAGGTCTTCGAGGCCACATCCTGCTGTTCGGCATGGGCGCCAAGCTGTTTGAACTGGCGCGCCGTCGCCAGCAGCTCTTTCCCTCCCGCGCCGGTCTTGTCAGACAGCGAGATCCCCATGATCTGGGTTTCAAGCGCCGCCGTGGCCGCCAGCATGTCTGCCTGGCATTCAAAGGCCTTGCGGGACGGGTCGGCAGGGGAAACGTCGGGGATGTCGTGGCTTTGCGCGACATGAACCAGTTCGTGGAGCATCACGAAGCGCAGTGCGGATTGGACCTGATTCTCTGGCAGGTCGCGGGTGAAGTGTGCAAGGAAGTCCTTGCCGACCAGGATGTTGCCATCGACCCCCGTGGCTATCTGGTTGCCCTCGACCTTTTGCAGTGAGGTCGCCGGGATGTGCCAGCGCTGCTCGGCCAGCTGTTTCATTTCGTCGAAGACAGCGTCGATGGTCTCGCTGCGTGCGCTTGTCGATACCGCCAGGGCGCAGAGCAGGCACATGCACTGGACGAGCGCGAATGTTCTTTCAAGGCGCATGACTCAACCTCTCGCCAGGGCGTGCTGGCGCGGCCAGGCCATAGGCAATGGAGATGACGGCGCAGGCCAGGGAGCACCAGATGACCAGGAATATGACGACCAGGGAAGTAAAGCGGGCGAGCAGCGCAGTGGGGGCGTACATGCGCTCGGTGACCCCGGCATAATCGGCCAGCAGCTCGGAGCATGTGGGCGTCTGCGACGCGTCGAAAGTTGCCAGGTAGCTCAACAAGTCTGCTGTCGGTGTCAGGCCGATCACCAGGCGCACTGCCTGGGTGTATTGGCAGGTCCAGAGTGAGCGCAGGATCATGAACGAGAAGAAGGCCAGCAGGAACAGCCCGCCACTGACAAGGGCCAGGCGAGTCCAGAACGGTCTGGTTTTGCGCTCGCTCGCCCGATAGGCGAAGAGGGTGATGAACCCGGTGATCAACGCGACCAGTACATTGGCGCAGGCCAGCACCGTGCTGTCGAGGTCCGAGACGGATGAGAGCTTGATGGCGAAGCTGAAGTTCGCGCAGAAGGTAATGGCAATCCAGGTCGACACGGCCAGGATCGGTTTCCACAGCGCTTTTACATCCGGCGGCGAGGGGTCAGAAGTTGGAGACATCTATTCTCACCTCCTCGGTGGGCTTGGACGACAGACCGATCAGAAGGTCTCGGCTAAGCAGGAGTGTTTTCCCCTTGTACAGCTGCAGCCGATAGCGCCCGGGCGGCATGGGCAGTGACGCCTGGTTGGTATCCGAGGCAAAAGGGAAGCGTGCATGGCTTTTCTGCGATGCGTCGCGAAAGGGGTTGCAGGTCACCGTGTACCCCGGTTCATCTTTGTTGCCGCGATAGGTGACGACGCTGACCGTTACCAGCATGGGCCTGTCAAAAGGGGAGAAGCCGGAGGTACTGAACAGGAACTGGCGTTTCAGTTCGGCGTCCTGCCGGACTGCGCTCATGACTTCAATGGCTTCTTTGGGGTTGTGGGTGCCAAGCGCACGGGAAAGTTGCTCGCGATAGGCCTCTATCGATGCATTGAATGCTGTGGGAAGGGGGGCGTCACGTCCATTGAACTCTTTGACGATCGCGTCAAAGGCGCTTGAGGTCTTGTCGATCTCGGCCTGCAGCGCTTCGTTGTCCGCACTGTTCTGGTCTGACAATTGAGCCAGCAAGGGATATAGCGAAGCGAACGCTTCTGTGCCGAAACTGGAAGCGTGGCCATAAGGGATGCAGAGAAATACATAGAGCACCGTCATGGCAAACGAACGGACAATGCCGCTTCGTTTTGGTGTGTGTCCTTTAGGCACTTTCACTCCTCCACTGGTCAGGGAGCAGTCATGCGTCTTCTCAGCGTAGGCGAGCCGGTCTTGCCGTCAACTGGCCCCGGGGGCTTCCCGTTGCACGCAACAGGCTGTCGGCCTGGGGCTGGGCAGGTGGCAGGCCGGCGCATCTGGCGTATCATCCGCGCCCGCAACCGGAGCAGCCCCATGGCCAAAGACATCGACAACCCCTGCGTCTCGCTGTGCCAGCTCAACAGCGAGCTGTGCGTGAGCTGTGGCCGTACCCGCGAAGAAATCCGCAAATGGCGCGGCATGAAGCGCCCGGAAAAGATGGCGACGGTGCAGCGCGCCGCCACCCGCATGAAGGCCATCGTCAAGAAGAACGCCAAACGCCAGGCGAACGACTAGCGCCGCGTTCAGAAGCTTTCCAGGCCAGCCTCGATGCCGGCTTGCTGCGCCAGTTCGATCATGCTGTCGACCTGGTCGGCTGCAACGATGCAGCCCACGTATTCGTCGCCGCCGGTGTCCAGTTGCAGGAAGCGTTTGCCCTGGCCCGCCAGCCAATGGTCAAAACCGCTCAGCACCTGGGCCATGGTCTGGGTGCCGTCGTGTTCATAGGCATAGCGCTCGGTCACGCCGCTGGCCTTGACCAGGTAGGGGGCCAGATACTCGAAACTGTCGAAACCGTTCCAGTCCACGGCCAGCAGCGCCCGCTGTTCAACCGGCAAGACCTTGTCCGGGGCCAGCAAGGCCAGGCTCAACGCACTGGCCGGCTCCTCACCCTGGCCGTAGATGCGCAGCACCCGCCTGACCAGCCGGGCGCGCTCCTGCTCGGGCAGGTGCGCCAGCAGGGCTTGGGAGAAGGCCTTGAGGCCCGGGCGGTAGGGGTGCAGCTCGCGCATGATCGCGGCGTCGCTGAGCGTCGGCTCATCCGGTGGCGGCTGGGTGAAACGGCCGCCGAACAAACGGTCGAAAAGTCCCATTCTGTGTCCTGAGTTCTGCGTGACGGGCTCAAGAGAGCATAGCCACTGCCATGCACCAAGGCAGGCGCCGCTACATTCACAGGAATAATTGGCCCGAAACAGATGTAGGAGCGGCCTTGCGTCGCGATGCGCCGCGCGGGCGGCGCTCGATCTTGAGGACGCTGCACATCTGTCGCCATGCACCTGGTGGCTCACATGCGATTTCAAGACAGACCCTTGGGCGTCACACCGCTGGCCCTGGAAAATCAGGATTGTGTAATGGCCACCAGGTGTCCGCCGGTGTTTTTGCAGCGCTTATGAGATCGAGCGCCGCCCGCGCGGCGCATCGCGACGCAAGGCCGCTCCTACATCTGTTTCGGGCCAGTTATGCCTGGGCCATCACCGCTGTCCGCCTTGTTGGCATGGCGCGGTATCGCGGTGGGCGTTGCGAAGTCGCGGCCATGTCTCAATCAGCCGAAGGCGGGTTCCCGGCCAGTGCCTGGTTGACCGCCAGCCAGCCATTGACCGCCGCGTCCCCAGCTTCGGCAAACACCCGCTCCAGCAGCTTCACCTGCTCGCGGCGCAGGGCCTGTTCCAGGCGCGCGCCTTCTTCGGTCAACTGGAGCAGGCGCATGCGCTTGTCGGCCTCGCACGCCTGGCTATCCACCAACCGCATTTCCATCAGTTGGCGCAGCGGCATGTTCAACGCCTGCTTGCTCACCCCGAGCACCGCCAGCAGTTCCTTGACGCTCAGGTTCGGGTAACGGGCAATGAAAAACACGATCCGCTGGTGCACCCGGCCCAGGCCCCGGCGTTCGAGCATCTCGTCAGCCTTGGCGGTGAACGCCTGGTAGCCGAAGAAGAACGCCTCCATGGCCTGTTGCTGGGAGGCTGGGTTTTTAAGGTCAAGCATATTGACTTATCCGTGAGGGTCGTCGTAATTTCGGTCAAGCAGTTTGACTTATTTACCCCCCACCTCGCTACCGGTGATCCTATGGCTTTCTCCGAACGTGTCACACGCCTCAAGAGTTCCCTGATCCGTGAAATCCTCGCCGCGGCCCAGCGCCCGGAGGTGATGTCGTTCGCCGGCGGCCTGCCGGCCGAGGCCATGCTGCCCAAGGTGGCGTGGGATGAAATGCCGGTCGCCATGGGCCAGTACGGCATGAGCGAGGGCGAGCCGGCGCTGCGCGAGGCCTTGGCGGCCGAGGCGCGGGCGTTGGGCATCGACTGCCAGGCCAGCCAAGTGCTGGTGGTCAGCGGCTCGCAGCAGGCGCTGGACCTGGCGGCCAAGCTGTATCTGGACAAGGGTACCGAAGTGTTGCTGGAGGCCCCGACCTACCTGGCCGCGCTGCAGATCTTCCAGCTGTTCGGCGCCGATTGCCTGGCCGTGCCGATGGAAGCCGACGGGCCAGACCTGGCCGCCTTGCGTCAGCGCCTGCAACAGCATCGCCCGGCGTTCATCTATCTGATCCCGACCTTCCAGAACCCGTCCGGCCTGCGCTACAGCGAGGCCAAGCGCGACGCCGTGGCGGCATTGCTGGACGAGTTCGGCGTCACCCTGATCGAAGACGAGCCTTACCGCGAGCTGAGCTTCGACGGTGCCAGCGCCACACCCATCGTCAGCCGCCTGCGCAAGGCCAGCTGGATCTACACCGGCACCGTGTCGAAAACCTTGTTGCCGGGGTTGCGGGTCGGCTACTTGATCGCCAGCCCGGACCTGTTCCCGTACCTGCTGCGACTCAAGCAGGCCGCCGACTTGCACACCAACCGCGTCGGCCAGTGGCAGGTGCTGCAGTGGTTGGGTAGCGAGCAGCATCAGCAGCACCTGGCGACTCTGCGTGACTATTACCGCGAGCGCCGCGATGCGTTCCAGGCCGCGCTGCAAACGCACTTCGCCGACCTTGCCGACTGGCAGCAACCCGAGGGCGGGCTGTTCTTCTGGCTGACCCTCAAGCAGCCGCTGGATACCCGCACCTTGCTGGCGGCCGCGCTGGCGGTGGATGTGGCGTTCATGCCGGGCGAGCCGTTCTTCCCCGAGCCGGACCGGCATCATGGGCATTTGCGGCTGAACTTCAGCCATGTGGCGCCGGGGCAGTTGGAGGAAGGGTTGCGGCGCTTGGCGCAGGTGGTGCGGGAGGGGCAGCGGGCGAGGGCGGCGTGAATCTTCGCCGACGCTATCGCGGGGCAAGCCCGCTCCCACAGGACCGTGTGCGTCAACGTGGGAGCGGGCTTGCCCCGCGATAGGACCTTGTACTTGCCATCAGGCATTTCTCAACCATCCTTCTTCCTGGCGACCCCTCGCTCCCCAAGGAGAACCAAGGATGTTCAAGCATCGCTTCGTCCCCGCCATGCTGCTGGGCGCATTGGCCCTGGCCCTCACGGCCTGCAGCAGCATCGACGCCCGCACCACCGAATACGTCGGCGCACCGCACCCGGCACCGACCCTGCCCGGTAGCGTGGAGATCCTGCGCAGCGAGCCGACCCGGCCCCATGTGCGCTTGGGAGAGATCGTCATTGATGCCGGTACCGATGCGTCGGCCTCGGTCAGCCAAATCGAGCAGAAGCTGCGTAGCGAGGCGGCAGGCATTGGCGGCGATGCCGTGGTGGTGGTGTACGACCGCATCCAGCCGGTGGCCGCCTATGTCAGCGGGCCGCTGTGGGACCGCGATATCCGCTCCATCGAGGGACGCAAGTTGAAGGGCATCGTCATTCGCTATAACCGCTGAATCGGGAGCGCGGCCCATGCGCAGGCTGTGGCGAAAGTACCTCGAACTGCTTGAGGCCGACCTGAGTACCAAGGTCTTCGACAACTTCAAGAACCTGCTGGTGTGCGCGCTGCTGTTTGCGGCGGGGACCGAGGCTATTCATGGCAATCAGCAGGTTCTGCTGGGGCTGTGGGTGTCGAGCTTTACCGGATGGGGGCTGATCCTGGTCTCGGCGTTGCTGTTGCTGCTCAATGTCAGCGATACCTTGCATCGATTGGCCAAGTTGCCCTATCACACGGTGTTGCAGGTGATTTTGTGTGTGCTTTATCTGGTGCTGGCTTCGCGGGTGGTTGAGATTGTGTGGAGTTTTCGGGCGGAGTAGGTCTTGAGTCTGGCGCAGCGTCATCAGCGCGCATCTCTAAATTGAGGTGAGCCAACAAGGCGGGCCAGTCTCTCCTGTGCCATTACTTGGTCCGCCTTGTTGGTACGACGCGGAATCTCGGTGCGCGCTGAAGGCCTCTTTCCTACAAGAATGAATCGGATTATCCCTATTCCACGTGGTCCCCTTCCGAAGCATGCTTTCCCGGCTTTTGCGCCATCAAACTGAGGTCTAGTCTCGGCACGCCGCTGCAAATTCAGCGGCCGGGTCTGCAAGCCCGTTGCTTGGTCGGTCTCAGTCCACCCCACGAAGCCATCGGCTTCGTTCTATGGTGGCTGCGTGCGGGTGGTCTTCGGGCCAGCCGGGAATTGACCTCCAAGCCCGGTCTTGCAGGCCCGTACGTAGCCGCCTCCCTATCATCTGCAAGTGATCTGGCAGCGGTCCCACTCGTTATGTGCGGAGGTTGTCATGCTCAAAATCGTCCCCGACCCACCCCATTCCCCCGATATACCCCAATACCTCGAAGACACCCTGGTCGAAGCCATGGAGCACGCCCTGTGTGGCTTGGCCGTGGCCCATCAATCCCTCACCTTCCTGCCCCGATCACCGGCCACGATCATGCTGATGACCGTGACGCACGAACTCGACGCCCTGCGCACCCTGGTGGAATGCGCGCTGGCCCAGTTGCAGCGCAGGGCACAGCCCAGCGAGCACACGCTGCACTGAGCGCCTGCATGCAAACCCCAAGCGAGGATGTCACATGAAAAACGACTTACCCGAAGGCATCGGCAAACTCGGCTACACCGTCGGCGCGGCCACCTGCATCGCGGGCGTGGGCGAGGGCACGCGGCTGTTTCGCGTAGAGCCTGGTAACTGCGCCGACCACGCCCTGGAGCAGGCCAGCGAACTGCTCGACAGCGCCCGCCGGGCGTCATTCATCGGTGTGATGGAAAACGACCCGGTGCTGGTCTGGGCCGGGTATTTTCTCGGCGACCTGGCCAAGGCCCTGATGGATGACGCACACATGGGCATGCGCAAAACCCCATGAGCGCACGGCCGGGCGGCCTGTTACCGGTCGCCCGGCGGCATGCCAAGACATTCGCCGGCGAATCCCGGATAATACCCGCCATTTTCCGCCCCGCTTCCTGGTACCCCCTCGCATGGAAATCAAGGTCAATTTTCTCGACAACCTCCGTCTCGAAGCCAAGTTCGACGACTTCACGGTGATCGCCGACCAGCCGATCCGCTACAAAGGCGATGGCTCGGCCCCGGGGCCGTTCGACTACTTCCTGGCGTCCTCGGCGCTGTGCGCGGCGTACTTCGTCAAGCTGTACTGCCAGACCCGCGACATCCCCACCGAGAACATCCGCCTGTCGCAGAACAACATCGTCGACCCGGAGAACCGCTACAACCAGATCTTCAAGATCCAGGTCGAGCTGCCCGAAGACATCAGCGACAAGGACCGCCAGGGTATCCTGCGTTCCATCGACCGCTGCACCGTGAAGAAAGTGGTGCAGACCGGCCCCGAGTTCATCATCGAACAGGTCGACAACCTCGACGCCGACGCCCAGGCGCTGCTGATGCCGGTGTCCGACAGCACCACCTACATCCCCGGCAAGGACCTGCCGCTGGAGCAGACCATCGCCAACATGTCGGCGATCCTCGCCAACCTGGGGATGAAGATCGAGATCGCCTCGTGGCGCAACATCGTGCCCAACGTGTGGTCGCTGCACGTGCGCGACGCGCAGTCGCCGATGTGCTTCACCAACGGCAAGGGCGCCACCAAGGAAGCCGCGCTGGCCTCGGCGCTGGGCGAGTTCATCGAGCGCCTGAACTGCAACTTCTTCTACAACGACCAGTTCTGGGGCGAGGACATCGCCAATGCGTCGTTCGTGCATTACCCCAACGAGCAGTGGTTCAAGCCCGGGCCAAAGGATGCGCTGCCGGAGGAGATCCTCGACGAGCACTGCCTGGCGATTTTCAACCCCGACGACGAGCTGCGCGGCTCGCACCTGTACGACACCAACTCGGGCAACAAGGAGCGCGGCATCTGTTCGCTGCCGTTTGTGCGCCAGTCCGACGGTGAAACGGTGTACTTCCCGTCCAACCTGATCGAAAACCTGTACCTGAGCAACGGCATGAGCGCCGGCAACACCCTGGCCGAAGCCCAGGTGCAGTGCCTGTCGGAGATCTTCGAGCGGGCGGTCAAGCGCGAGATCCTCGAAGACGAGCTGTGCCTGCCGGACGTGCCGCAGGAGGTGCTGGCCAAGTACCCAGGGATAGTCGCCGGTATCCAGGGGCTGGAAGAGCAGGGCTTCCCGGTGCTGGTCAAGGACGCCTCGCTGGGCGGTGAATTCCCGGTGATGTGCGTGACCCTGATGAACCCGCGCACCGGCGGCGTCTTCGCCTCGTTCGGCGCCCACCCAAGCTTCGAAGTGGCGCTGGAGCGCAGCCTTACCGAACTGCTGCAGGGCCGCAGCTTCGAAGGCCTGAACGACCTGCCGCAGCCAACCTTCGACAGCCTGGCACTGACCGAGCCGAACAACTTCGTCGAGCACTTCATCGACTCCAGCGGCGTGGTGTCGTGGCGCTTCTTCGGCGCCAAGCCCGACCACGAATTCGTCGAGTGGGACTTCAGCGGCCATGGCGAGGACTCCAACGTACAAGAGGCCGACACCTTGTTCGGCATCCTCCAGGACATGGGCAAGGAAGTGTACATGGCCGTGTACGACGACCTTGGCGCCACCGCCTGCCGCATCCTGGTGCCGGGCTACTCGGAGATCTACCCGGTCGAGGACCTGATCTGGGACAACACCAACCGCGCGCTGGGTTTCCGTGCCGACATCCTCAACCTGCACAGCCTCGACAACCGTTCGCTGAAGCTGCTGCTCAAGCGCCTGGACAATGCCGAGGTGGATGACTACACCACCATCACCACGCTGATCGGCGTGGAGTTCGACGACAACACGGTGTGGGGCCAGCTGACCATTCTCGAGCTGAAGCTGCTGATCCAGCTGGCGGTGCAGCGCTTCGATGAGGCCAAGGAACTGGTGGAGATGTTCCTGCAGTTCAACGACAACACCGTTGAGCGCGGGCTGTTCTACCAGGCGCTGAACGTGGTGCTGGAGGTGGTGCTGGACGACGAGCTGGAGATGGAAGATTACGAGCACAACTTCCGTCGCATGTTCGGCAACGAGCGCATGGACGCGGTGCTGGGCTCGGTGGATGGCAGCGTGCGCTTCCACGGCCTGACCCCGACCAGCATGAAGCTCGAGGGCCTGGATCGCCACCTGCGCCTGGTGGACAGCTACAAGAAGCTGCATGCGGCGCGGGCGAAGGCGGCGGGATTGCAGGGCTGATCAGCGAAAGCTGGCGCGATCGCCGGGTCTGGTCTTAGCTGTCCCGGGGCCGGCGGTTCATGCGCCGGCCATCCCGAAGGACAGACCAGGACCAAGGAGGTCATGTTGAAAAGCAAACTGCTGGCGGCATCGCTGCTGCTGTGGATGTGCTCGATGACGGCGTACGCTGATTGCGCAGTGCTGGGGCCGCAACCGGACCCTTGCGCGGGGCCTGTGCTCGGCCCCACCGAGTGCGTCTGCCCCTGAGGCAAACAAGGAATGTTCGAAAGAAGACCAGGAGGTCGAAAATGAAGAAGGTGCTGTTGGTTGTGCTGTTTTCCCTGGGGTTCTCGCTGACCGCCCAGGCCGCGTGCCCGGTGTTCGGGCCGGGTAAGGACCCATGCGCAGGGCCAGTATTTGGGCCATCTACCTGCCAATGCCCGTGAGTTCTGCATTGTAGGAATGGGGCTGCTTTGCAGCCCTTTTTTGTTGCTTGAGGTAGCCTGGTGAATCGCAATTAAAGCGTCACCACCATGTGGCTTTCTCCCGAGCGGATGGTCCAATACTCCTTGGCAAGTTTATAAAGCGTCCCAGCACCAGCATAACGCTCACCCTCAAAGCAAACCCGCCTACAAGATTCATTCATTTGTGGCGTACCGAAATAGACCATACATGAAAGAAAATCATAATCAGCGTGCCGGCATTCAGCACTGTTAGGTCCCGATAAAAATTATCGCCATAATCAATTTCCACGAAAAAAGTCTTATCATCTTTCAAGATCAACATATAAAATGCCCCCGTTGCAAAGCCATGCAAATGAGCTAGTACTTCCCGAAGCGCACTGCTGTTTTCAGAGTAAAAATGCCGTCGAAGCCATAGCGTTAACGGTACATCCACCAGAATCACCAGCACAAACTCGAAGATGCTCACTTCTTAGCTTCTTTATTAAACTGATAAGCAGTTGTTCCACTCGTAAGGCCTTCCACAGCAAGGGCAGACTTACTCATTTGCCGCACCGCCAATTCCTTGTCAACAAGATAGTATTTGTAAAGCTTCCACGCATCTGCCTTTGGCACTAACCGTATTAAGCCACCTATCGACAGTGCCCCGTCACCAGCCAAATAGGCTAGTGTCCCTTCCCGTTCGGTATACCCTAAGCGTTTCGAGACCTCCTGATAGCCTTTCCTGACCGGTCCTTCCACATCATCTCGCCCTTCATACAGCCCTCGGGCATTCTCATATATGTTATTCCCTCCATGCGCGATCATTGGAGCCCCCAAAGTTGCGCACAGCAACCCGAGCGACCCATAACAAATACCGGCACCGGTAATCACCTGGCCTGTTCCGCCAACGACACCCACCGCCTGCAAGCCGATACGGCTCGACTGAGTTTTAAGCCTATCTCTTTCATTCCTCAGCTCAATAAGCGCATCTCCGGCACTGGATTTTCGGTGATACACATCGTCCAAAACCCGCCGAGCGTAATAAGCCAACTCCCGATTGAACTGCATCCGCAACCGCCGATCACGTAGGTGTCTAGCACTGATCCCACAGCCATAGCTGATCAACCGAGACGCCGCCGCATTCACCTCCCAATACGCCTCGTCCAACCGCTCACCGTATTCTTCGTCACGCTGGCTCATAACTCCTCACCCCAGCTGGCGTACCCGGTGGTTCCGGCGGCGTGATGAATCCAGCTGATGGCCCGATAGCTGATAAGCAG
>NZ_VZZR01000114.1:0-6331 GCF_009650555.1 Pseudomonas sp. EMN2 | reverse complement strand
GCGGGTTTACCCGCGAACACCGGCAGAGCCGGTGCCATCCACCGCGCCGCCTGCTTCGCGGGTAAACCCGCTCCCACACAGAACATGATATGCCTGCGAAGGCCGCATAGCGCTCAGCCGCTGCCCATGGCCGATTGCTGCAACCATTCGATCAACACCTGCAACCGCCGCGGCATCGGCTCGTGGGGCGGGTGCACCAGGTAATAGCCGCAGCGGTCTGCCTCGACGAAATCGCCAAACGGCAATACCAGCTCGCCGTTGGCGATACGTGCCTTGACCAACTGCTCACGGCCAATGGCGATGCCTACATGGTTCACCGCAGCCAGGGTGCACAGGTCGGAGCGGTCGAAGGTGAGGAAGCGCTCCGGCAGCGACACATCCAGCGCCATGCGCTGCAACCACGAGCGCCACTCGGCATCGTGCGCCGCGTTGTCCCAGGCCGCGACATCGTGCAGCAAGGTACAGCCGCCCAACCCCTGGATGCCGCCCTGCAGCCCATGCCGCCGGGCGTACTCGGGCGAGCACACCGGCGCGATCCGCTCCGCCATCAGCGGCGTGCTGACCAGCCCCGGGTAATGCCCGTCCGAATAGCACAGCACCAGGTCGACCTTGCGGGTTCGGTAGTCGATGCTCTCGTTGCCGACGCGGATGTCCAGCTGGATATCCGGGTACTGCACCGTGAACTCGGCCAGCCGCGGCACCAGCCAGCACTGCGCCACCGATGGCCGCACATACAAGGTCAGTTGCCCGGCCACCTGGCCATGGGCGCGGTCGCGTACGGCTTCAGACAGCGCATCCATGGTGCGCTGCATGATCTGGAACACGCGCTCGCCGTCCTCGGTAAGCGTGACCTTGCGCGGCAAACGGTGGAACAGCTTGAGCGCCAGTTGCTGTTCCAGCCGGCCGATCCGGTGGCTCACCGCGCTGGCGGTCAGGCACAGCTCGTCGGCCGCCCGGGCAAAACTCAGGTGCCGGGCAGCCACCAGGAAGGTGTGCAGGTTGGCCAGGTGCGCGCCATTGAGTTTCGGCGCGAGCAGGTGGACGGGGGCGGGCATGGGCGCTTCTCTTCAGTTGCGGGCTTTGGCGAGGTAAGCGGCATATTCGTCGGCAGGCACCATGCTGCCGCCGGTGCCCCAGACCAAGTGCGTGGCCTTGGCCATGCGCGCAGGCGTCAAGCCGCCGCGCTCCAGGTAATCCGCCACGCCCAGCACCTGCAGCAGGCCCGGCACGCCGGCCAGCGCCGAGGGTTCCAGGCGCGCCTGCTCCAGGTCGTGGGCCAGGGCCAGCAGGCGATACAGTTCTTCATCGGTGACGGTGTAGTAGCCATCGATCAGTCGCTGCATGGCCTTGCCGACGAACCCTGAAGGCCGGCCCACCGCCAGGCCATCGGCGGCGGTGAGGTTGTCGATGCCGAAGTCCTGCACGCTGACCGCGTCGTGCAGCCCGGTGTACACCCCCAGCAGCATGCACGGCGAATGGGTCGGTTCGGCGAACAGGCAATGCACAAGGTCGCCGAATGCCAGCTTCAGGCCGAACGCCACGCCGCCAGGCCCGCCGCCCACGCCGCAGGGCAGGTAGACGAACAGCGGGTGTTCGGCATCCACGCGGATCCCCGCCTGCGCGAACTGCCTGGCCAGGCGCTCGGCGGCCACGGCGTAGCCGAGGAACAGGTGTGGCGAGTTCTCGTCGTCGACGAAGTAGCAGGCCGGGTCGGCCTCGGCTTGTTGCCGCCCTTGCTCCACCGCCACGCTGTAGTCCGAGGCATACTCGACCACCGTCACGCCATGGCTGCGCAGCTTGTCCTTCTTCCACTGACGCGCATCGGCAGACATGTGCACGGTTGCCTGGAAGCCCAGCCTGGCGCTCATGATGCCGATGGACAGGCCCAGGTTGCCGGTGGAGCCGACGGCCACTTTGTACTGCCCGAAGAACGCCCGGGCCTGGTCACTGGCCAGCGCCCGGTAGTCGCTGTCCAGGGTGATCAGCCCGGCAGCCAGCGCCAGGTCTTCGGCATGCTTGAGCACTTCGTGGATACCGCCACGGGCCTTGATCGAGCCGGAGATCGGCAGCTCGCTGTCGGCCTTGAGCCACAATGCGCCGCTGGGCGGCAGGCCGGCCTCCTGCAGCAGGGCGCGCTGCAGGCTGGGCAGCGGACGGATCGGCGACTCGATGATACCGCCGCTGGCTGCCGTTTCCGGGAACACCGTGGCCAGGTAGGGCGCAAAGCGCGCGAGGCGGGCGCTGGCGGCGGCAACGTCGGCGGCGTCCAGGCCGACATCGTTCAGTGCCTGGGCGGCAGGGGCGATGCCGGGGTTGAACCAGCGGGTCGGCTGCAAGCCCACCAGCTCGCGGATCAGGGGGTGGCTCTGGCACCAGGCTTCAAGCGTTTTTCCGAGAATCATGGGTAGTTCCTGAGTTGCTCCGTGCGAGGTGTCGTTGTTTTCGCCAATTAGAACGCAGCGCCCCGGGGCCGGACAAACGATCGATCGTCAGGCCATGCATGACCGGGTGTCATGTGTCGGCAGGGCTCAGGCCACCGCCTTGCGCAGCGGCACTTCACGCAACAGCCAGCTCAGCGCGAAGGCCAGGCAAGTGACCAGGCAGGCCACCAGGAACACTCCATGCATCGCCCCGGAGAAGGCGGCGAGGTAGGCCTGCTGCAGGGGCGCGGCCAGGACATGCACCTGTTCGGGTGACAGGCTGGTCGGCGCCGGGGTATCGGCCGGGAACGTCTGCGCCAGGCGTTCGAGCAGTGCGTGGGAGAACAGGGCGCCGAACACCGACACGCCGATGGCGCCGCCAATGGAGCGGAACAGGGTCGCCCCCGAAGTGGCCACGCCCATGTGGCGCGGCTCGACGCTGTTCTGCACGGCCAGCACCAGCACTTGCATGACCATCCCCAGGCCGGCGCCGAGCAAGCCCATGTACAGGTTCATCACCGCCATCGGCGTGTGCTCGTCGAGCCGGCTGAGCAGGGCCAGGGCAATCGCCTGCAGCAAGGTGCCGAGGATCGGGAACATCCGGTAGCGCCCCCAGCGGCTGATCAGCCGCCCGGTGATCGCCGATACCACCAGCAGCCCGCCCATCAGCGGCAGCATCTGCAGCCCGGCACTGGTCGGCGTGGCGTTCTTCACCACCTGCAGGTACAGCGGCAGGAAGGTCACCGAGCCGAACAGCGACATGCCGACGATGAAACCGATCAGCCCGGCCAGGGCGAAGGTGCGGTGACCGAACAGGTGCAGCGGCATGATCGGCTCGGCGGCGCGGCGCTGTTCATGGATGAAGCCCACCAGGCCGATCAGCGCGAACAGCGACAGGCACAGGATGTCGAGCGAGCCCCACGCCAGCAGGTTGCCGCCAAGGCTGGTAATCAGCACCACGCAGGCCAGGGTCAGGGTAAGGAAGCACGCGCCGACGTAGTCGATCACGTGCTTCACCCGCGCCACGTGCGGGCGGAACACGCTGCCGATCACCAGCAGAGCCAGCAGGCCCAGGGGCAGGTTGATGTAGAAGATCCAGCGCCACGACAGCTGCTCGACCAGAAAGCCACCGATCAGCGGCCCGACCACCGTGGCCAGGCCGAACACGCCGCCGAACAGGCCCTGGTAGCGACCGCGTTCGGCAGGTGGGATCACATCGCCGATGGCGGCCATCGCCACCACCATCAGCCCGCCACCGCCCAGCCCCTGCAGGGCGCGCAGCAGCACCAGCTCGGTCATGTTCTGGGCCATGCCGCACAGTGCCGAGCCCACCAGGAACAGCACGATGGCCACCTGCAGCACGCGCTTGCGGCCATACAGGTCGCCGAACTTGCCGTACAGCGGCACTACCACGGTGGAGGCCAGCAGGTAGGCGGTGACCACCCAGGACAGCCAGCGCAGCCCGCCCAGTTCGCTGACGATGGTGGGCAGGGCGGTGGAGACGATGGTCTGGTCCAGTGCGGCGAGGAACATCACCAGCAGCAGGGCGCCGAGCAGCAGGGGGATTGGCGGGTGGGCATCGCGTTCGAGCGCAGTCAATGGAGTTGTCATGGGTTGGCCTGGGCGAGGGGGGATTGGCCGGCGTCCCGCAGGCCGGCGAGGGCGAAGCGGTACAGCTGCTCGCAGACTTGCGCGCAGGGCATGCCGAGAATTCCCTGCACGGCGCCGGAGCCTCCACGCGGGCCGATCAGTAGCATCGCCCAGGGCGCAGTGACGCAGAGGATGCAGCGGGTCAGCGCGGGGTCGTCGAGGGCGAGGCCGCTGATCTCGCTGAACAGCCCCTTGAGCAGCATGAGCTTTTGCGGCGCCGTGCCCTGCAAGGCCTGGCCATGGCTGCTGGGGGTGAGCAGTTCGGCGGCAAGCACCCGCAGGTGCCAGCTTCCCTGGCCTGAACTGGCCTTGTGCACGACCTGCTCGATCAGTGCGCGCAGTTTGTCCGTGGCAGGCTGCGGTGCCTGGAGGATGCGCTGCAGGTTGCTGATATCGAGGAAGCGCCGGCGCGCTTCGTCGAGCACCGCCAGGTACAGGCCGTTGCGGCTGCCGAAGTGGTAGTTGATCGAGGCCAGGTCGACCTCGGCCTTGGCGGCCACCGCCTTGTTGCTGGATTCGGCGAAACCCTGGGCGGCAAACAGCTCGCCGGCGGCTTCGAGAATGCGCGTGCGGGTGGCTTCACCGTCCTTGCGCGGTTCGCGGGGGGCTGTGGCCATGGTCGGGCTCCGAGGGTGGGTCGTGGTCGGAGCTTGCTCGGGGCTAAATTTAAATTCAATTTAAATTTACGTCAGAATGACGAGAGGTCGCTGCCCGGGGCCTTGCAGGGTGGAGGCGCGCCTATCCTTTCATTCGGCACTTCAATCGAGTGGAGGTGGAGCATGCGAACCGTCACATGGGGCTGCCTGCTGGTGCTGCTGGCGGCATCGGCCCAGGCCCAGACCGTCACGCCGCTCAAGGGCCAGAGCAGCCAGCAGATGCAGCAGGACATGGCCGATTGCAACAGCGTCGCCAGCAATTCGGCGACTGGCAGTGCGCATGTGGGGGGCCGGGTCAAGGGCGCCGCCGCCGGGGCGGTGGCGGGCGCTGCCGGTGCCCAGGTGCGTGGCAACCAGCACGACGAGGTATACGACCGCATGAGCGACGATGCCAAGCAGCAGTACCGGCAGAACCGCGCCGGCGAAACGGCTGCCGCCGGTGCAGCCGTGGGTGGCATGCGCCAACGCCAGGAGCGTCGCCAGGACCGCCGCGGCCAGGATGAGGCCCAGGCCAGTGCCTACAGTGGTTGCCTGCAGGGGCGGGGGTATCAGGTCAGCCCTTGAGCCCGGCGATCACTTCGGCGGCGGTGGTGACCTGGCCGAAGTGGTGTTGCCACAGGCTGATGCCCAACTGCCCCGAGCGGTCCAGCGACGAGCCCATGGTGAGGTCGGTGATCAAGGTCGGGCACAGCCCCGCATCGAACAGGGCGAAGCCTGCGGCCAGCACGCAGGTTTCGGTCTGCAGGCCGCACACCAGCACGCGCTCGACGCCCAGGCCCTTGAGGTACTCAAGGGTTTCGGTGGTTTGCCCGTAGCCGTGCTTGACGAACACTTTGTCGGCCTCGACCAGCGCCACATCCTCGCTGGCCGGGTGCCAGCCGAGCTGGCGCTGGAACGGGGTGACCTGTTCATCGTGCAGTTCGATCGAGGCGACGGTGGGGATATGCGCCGACAGCGCGCGGATGCCGTCCACCAGCTTTTCCGAAGGGCTGAAGGTGGATTGCACGTCGACGATGAGCAGGGCTTGGCGCATGAATGGGGTCCGGTCCGGGTTGCAGGGGCGGGGAGTATAACGTCGTGCCGCGATCGCCGCCGAAGGCTTCTATGCTGATCCTGTCCTGTGGCAAAAACCTGTGGCTCCCCCTGGCATTTTGCGGTCAACGGCTTCTGGAAGCCGCTGTTCGGCGCCATGCCCCGGCGGTACACTCGCCGGCTTTTTTGCAGCGAGGGAATGCAAATGCAGCGCATCGTGATTCTGGGCAATTCCGGTAGCGGCAAATCGACCCTGGCACGGGCCATCGGCGAGCGCTTGGGGTTGCCGGTGGTGCACCTGGACCGGTTGTTCTGGTCGCCGGGCTGGGTGGAGCCTGAGGCCGAGGTGTTCCGTGATCAGGTGCGCCTGGCGGTGGCGGGGGATGCGTGGGTGTGCGAGGGCAACTATTCGCGGCGTACGTTCGATCTACGGTTGCCGCGGGCGGACTTGATCATCTGGCTGGATACGCCGCGCTGGGTTTGCCTGAAGCGGGTGGTACTGCGGTCGTTGAGCCGGCGGCCGCGGGCTGACTTGCCGGCGGGTTGCAGTGAGCGGTTGAACTGGGAGTTTGT
>NZ_VZZR01000014.1:0-85566 GCF_009650555.1 Pseudomonas sp. EMN2 | reverse complement strand
TATAAGGGGATCTGAAACCCCGTCAACCTTTAATTTCAAGAAAGTGTCATCAGCCTGAAAACAAAGCGGGGAGGCCTGCCGGCCTCCCCGCTTCTTATATAGCCACCGCCTTACAGGCTAGGGAACGCGAACTGCGACGCCTCATGGCTTGCGCGTTGCGGCCAACGCTGGGTGATCGCCTTGCGACGGGTATAGAAGCGCACACCATCCGGACCGTAAGCATGCAGGTCACCAAACAGCGAACGTTTCCAGCCACCAAAGCTGTGATAGGCCACCGGCACTGGCAGCGGCACGTTGACACCTACCATGCCCACTTCGATCTCGTCGCAGAACAGACGCGCCGCTTCACCGTCACGGGTGAAGATGCAGGTCCCGTTGCCATACTCATGATCGTTGATCAGCTGCATGGCCTGCTCCAGGCTGTTCACACGCACCACGCACAGCACCGGGCCGAAGATCTCTTCTTTATAGATGCGCATCTCCGGGGTCACCTTGTCGAACAAGGTGCCACCCACGAAGTAACCATCTTCATTACCGGTTACACGCAAGCCCCGGCCATCCACCACCAGCTTGGCACCAGCAGCAACACCGTCATCGATGTAACCCACTACCTTGTCACGGGCAGCAGCCGTCACCAGCGGCCCCATGTCCAGGCCACAGGACGTGCCGGCACCGATCTTCAGCGCCTTGATCTGTGGCTCGAGCTTGGCAATCAGGGCGTCGGCCACCTGGTCACCCACACACACGGCCACCGAAATGGCCATGCAGCGCTCGCCGCAAGAACCATAGGCAGCCCCCATCAGCGCGCTGACCGCGTTGTCGAGGTCGGCATCCGGCATCAGCACGGCATGGTTCTTCGCACCGCCCAAGGCCTGGACGCGCTTGCCACGCTTGGTTCCCTCGGCATAGATGTACTCGGCGATCGGGGTCGAACCGACGAAGCTCAGGGCTTTCACCTCCGGCGCCTCGATCAGCGCATCGACCGCTTCCTTGTCGCCATGCACGACATTGAGGATGCCCTTGGGCAGACCGGCCTCCAGCAACAGCTGGGCAATATAGAGGGTAGAGCTCGGGTCACGCTCGGACGGTTTGAGGATGAATGCGTTACCACAGGCGATGGCCAGCGGGTACATCCACAGCGGCACCATGGCCGGGAAGTTGAACGGGGTGATACCCGCCACCACGCCCAGCGGCTGGAAGTCGGACCATGCATCGATGTTCGGGCCAACGTTGCGGCTGTACTCACCCTTCAGTACTTCTGGTGCAGCGCAGGCGAACTCGACGTTCTCGATACCGCGCTTCAGTTCGCCCGCAGCATCTTCCAGCGTCTTGCCGTGCTCCTCGCTGATCATCTGCGAGATCTTCGCTTCGTTTTGCTCAAGCAGCTGCTTGAAACGGAACATCACCTGGGCGCGCTTGGCCGGTGGGGTATTGCGCCAGGCCGGGAAGGCGGCCTTGGCCGAATCGATGGCTTCCTGGACGGTGGCGCGGCTGGCCAGCTCGACCTTGCGCACGGCCTGGCCGGTGGACGGGTTGAAGACATCGGCGGTGCGTTCGCCCTTGGTGACCAGCTCGCCGTGGATCAGGTGCTGAACAATGCTCATGCAGAACTCCAGATAAAGAAGGTAGTGCCAGGCCCGTGCCGTTCACGCGCCTGGCATCAGAATCAGAAAGATCAGTCGACTTTGTTGAGGGCTTCGCCCACCGCGTCGAACAGGCGGTCCAGCTCCTGCGGCTGGGTATTGAAGGTTGGTCCGAACTGCAGGGTGTCGCCACCGAAGCGCACATAGAAGCCGGCTTGCCACAGCTTCATCGCGGCCTCGTAAGGACGGACGATGGCATCACCGTCACGCGCGGCAATCTGGATCGCGCCGGCCAGGCCGTAGTTGCGGATATCAACGATGTTCTTGGTGCCCTTCACGCCGTGCAGCAGCTTCTCGAAGTGCGGCGCCAGTTCGGCGGCCGACTGCACCAGGTTCTCTTTCTGCAGCAGGTCCAGCGCGGCGATACCGGCGGCGCAGGCGACCGGGTGCGCCGAGTAGGTGTAGCCGTGGGGGAATTCCACCGCGTACTCAGGGGTCGGCTGGTTCATGAAGGTCTGATAGATCTCGCCAGTGGCGATCACCGCGCCCATCGGGATGGCACCGTTGGTGACCTGCTTGGCGATACACATCAGGTCCGGGGTCACGCCGAAGGCCTCGGCACCGGTCATGGCGCCCATGCGGCCGAAGCCGGTGATGACTTCGTCGAAGATCAGCAGGATGTTGTGCTGCGTGCAGATCTCACGCAGACGCTTCAGGTAACCCTTCGGCGGCGGCAGCACGCCGGCGGAACCGGCCAGTGGCTCGACGATCACCGCGGCGATGTTCGAGGCATCGTGCAGTTCGATCAGCTTGAGCATCTCGTCGGCCAGGGCGATACCGCCCTCCTCCGGCATGCCCTTGCTGAAGGCGTTGACCGGCAGCACGGTGTGAGGCAGGTGGTCGACGTCCAGCAGCTGGCCGAACATCTTGCGGTTGCCGTTGACGCCGCCCAGGCTGGTGCCGGCGATGTTCACACCGTGGTAGCCACGGGCACGGCCGATGATCTTGGTCTTGGTGGCCTGGCCTTTCAGGCGCCAGTAGGCACGAACCATCTTCAGCGCGGTGTCGGCGCATTCGGAGCCGGAGTTGGTGTAGAACACGTGGTTCAGGTCACCTGGCACCAGGTTGGCGATTTTCTCGGCCAACTGGAACGACAGCGGGTGGCCGAACTGGAAGGCCGGGGAGTAGTCGAGCGTGGCCACCTGGCGGGCCACCGCGTCGCTGATTTCCTTGCGGGTATGCCCGGCGCCGCAGGTCCACAGCCCCGACAAAGCGTCGAAAATCTTGCGACCCTTGTCATCGACCAGATAGTTGCCTTCTGCCGCCACGATCAGGCGCGGGTCGCGCTGGAAGTTGCGGTTGGCGGTGTAGGGCATCCAGTGGGCATCCAGCTTGAGCTGGCTGGCCAAGCCGGAATGGACGGTTTCGGGCATGTTCATCGGCGGTTCCTCGGAAGACGATTAGGCAACGATGGATGTTGTTGCAGCTAAATTCGCACGGGGATAAAGTCCGGAAAACCCAACATTTCTAATCTTCAGTCAGCAGATAACTAAACAAATGAGCCGACGCCCCGATCCCCTCGCCCAAGTCAGTGATTTCGATATTCGTCTGCTGAAGATCTACCGCAGCGTGGTGGAATGCGGCGGCTTCTCAGCGGCGGAGAACGTGCTGGGTATTGGCCGCTCGGCGATCAGCCAGCAGATGAACGACCTCGAGCAGCGCCTGGGCCTGCGCCTCTGCCAGCGCGGGCGCGCCGGTTTCTCGCTCACCGAAGAGGGCCGTGAGGTCTACCACTCGGCCTTGCAGCTGCTCAGCGCCCTGGAATCGTTCCGCACCGAGGTCAACGGCCTGCACCAGCATTTGCGCGGCGAGCTGAACATCGGCCTCACCGACAACCTGGTGACCTTGCCGCACATGCGCATTACCCACGCCCTGGCCGAACTGAAGGACCGCGGCCCCGACGTGCGCATCCAGATCCGCATGATCGCCCCCAGCCAGGTCGAACAAGGCGTGCTCGACGGCAGCCTGCACGTCGGCGTGGTGCCGCAGACCAGCCCGCTGTCGGGGCTGGAGTACCAGCCGCTGTACAGCGAGCGTTCGCTGCTTTATTGCGCGGTCGGCCACCCGCTGTTCTACGCCGAAGACCAACAGGTCGACGACCAACGCCTCAACAGCCAGGACGCCATCGCCCCGACGTTCCGCCTGCCCGCCGATATCCAGGCGCATTACCAGGCACTGCACTGCACCGCCAGCGCATCGGACCGCGAAGGCATGGCCTTCCTGATCCTCACCGGGCGCTTCATCGGCTACCTGCCCGACCACTACGCCAGCTTCTGGGTACAGCAGGGCCGCCTGCGCGCGCTCAAGCCTGCGCAACGCTTCTACGACCTGGGCCTGAGCTGGGTCACGCGCAAAGGCCGACGTCCCAACCTGGTACTGGAAAGCTTCCTCGAGAGCCTGGCTGCGACACGTTGATACTTATCCAGGCCGCAAATGCTTGTCACTTCGGCACAGGCAGGTAATCTGTCGAACATTCGTAACGACCCGTCCGGAATCGTCCATGACCCTAGAAGTCCCTGCGCATCGCTCCCCCGCCTCGGGCAAGCCCGCCGGCCGCATCCGCCAGAAGAACGAGCAGGCCATCATCCAGGCTGCCGAAGACGAATTCGCCCGCCACGGCTACAAGGGCACGAGCATGAACACCATCGCGCTCAAGGCCGGGCTGCCCAAGGCCAACCTGCACTACTACTTCACCAACAAGCTGGGCCTGTACATCGCGGTGCTGAGCAACATCATCGAGCTGTGGGACAGCACCTTCAACGCCTTGAGCGTCGACGACGACCCCGGCGAAGCACTGAGCCAGTACATCCGCACCAAGATGGAGTTCTCCCGGCGCAACCCGCAGGCCTCGCGGATCTTCGCCATGGAAGTGATCAGCGGCGGCGAGTGCCTCACCGAATACTTCAGCGCCGACTACCGCGAATGGTTCCGTGGCCGCGCTGCGGTGTTCCAGGCCTGGATGGAGGCCGGCAAGATGGACCGGGTCGACCCCGTGCACCTGATCTTCCTGCTGTGGGGCAGCACCCAGCACTACGCCGACTTCGCCACCCAGATCTGCCAGGTCACCGGCCGCAGCCGCCTGACCAAGCAGGACATGGAAGACGCGAGCAACAATCTTATCCACATCATTCTCAAAGGCTGCGGTATCAACGCGCCCGCCTGACCCGGACCTATGCCTTCTACCCTGCTCGACCTCTGCGAGTTCCGCGAGGAAATCCGCAAGAGCCGTTTCATCACCCTGGCCGGCCCGATCGCCAGCCCCGCCGAGGCAATGGCCTTCATCGAACGCCACAGCGACCTAGCGGCCACCCACAACTGCTGGGCCTGGAAGCTCGGTGGCCAGTACCGCAGCAGCGACGACGGCGAACCCGGTGGCACCGCCGGGCGCCCTATCCTCGCCGCCATCGAGGCGCAGGATTGCGACCAGGTGGTGGTACTGGTGATCCGCTGGTACGGCGGCATCCAACTGGGCACCGGCGGCCTGGCCCGCGCTTACGGTGGCGGCGCCAACAAATGCCTGCAGCAAGCCCCCAAACGGCTGCTGGTGCAGCGCAGCGAATTCACCTGCAGCTGTACCTTCAGTGAGCTGGCACTGGTCAAGCTGCGCCTGGCGGAGGTAGACGGCCTGGTGCTGGACGAGCAATTCACCGCCAATGGCGTCGACCTGCATATCGCGCTGGGCGATATACACCAGCACACCCTGCAACAACAACTGGCCGACCTGAGCCGCGGACGCATCCTGCTGGAACGCCACTGAGCCTTGCCCACAACTACTGTGGGCCCGCCTGTGGATAAGCTTGGGGCATTCTTGCCTAGGCCTTGTGCTTCAAGGGGTTCAGCGCATTGATCATATTTTGATCACAACAGTATGACAGTGACCCAAGTCACTGAAAGCCGGTGAGTTATCCCCAGCCTTTAACATCGGCATGTGCTGAAACCAGCGTTTCAGCGCGATATTGCTTGCGCACAATTACTGTGGAGCAGCCTGTGGATAACCCGTGAGCCAGTCTGCCAAAGCCTGATGCCATCGGCTTCGCAGCGAGCTGTTCATTTTTTGTACAGACCTCATCAGTCGCACAGGCCTGCGACGCAGTACTGGGATATGCTCCTCATCCACGCCCTGTGCACATGAGGGCGCCCACACTTTGCCGCGGGGCGAGCAGCCACTCGTTTCGCCCAATCAAGGAGCATCGCAATGACCGCGAACAAGACCGCCCTGATTATCGGCGCCTCCCGAGGCCTCGGCCTGGGCCTGGTACAACGCCTGCACGAGGATGGCTGGAACATCATCGCCACCGTACGTGATCCACAGCAGCCCGGCGCCCTCGGCGAGGTACCGGGCGTGCGTATCGAGCGCCTGGAGATGAACGACACCGCCCAGCTCGATGGCCTCAAACAGCGGCTGCACGGCGAGGTCTTCGACCTGGTGTTCGTCAACGCCGGCGTAATGGGCCCGCTGCCGCAGGACCTGGAGAGCGTCCAGGTGCCGCATATCGGCGACCTGTTCATGACCAACGCCGTGGCACCGATCCGCGTCGCCCGGCGCCTGGCCGACCAAGTGCGTGAAGGCACCGGCGTGCTGGCGTTCATGAGCTCTATCCTGGGCAGCGTGACCATCCCCGACGGCGGCGAGATCTGCCTGTACAAGGCCAGCAAGGCTGCGCTCAATTCGATGATCAACAGCTTCGTGGTCGAGCTGCAGCGCCCCGACCTGTGCGTGCTGGCCATGCACCCGGGCTGGGTGAAGACCGACATGGGCGGCGAGAACGCCGAGATCGACGTGCTCACCAGCACCCGCGGCATGCTGGAGCAGATCAAGGCCCAAAGCGGCAACGGCGGCCTGCGCTTCATCAACTACAAGGGTGAAGCACTTATCTGGTAAGCCCCGGGCGATGCAGGCCCGGTGGGCGCATTGCCCGGCCGGGCCCTGTAGAATAGCGGCCAACCGTACCTGATCGAGATTGCACACATGTATGACTGGCTGAACGCCCTACCCAAGGCGGAACTGCACATGCACCTGGAGGGCTCGCTGGAGCCCGAACTGCTGTTCGCCCTGGCTGAGCGCAACAAGATCGCCCTGCCCTGGGCGGATGTGGAAACCCTGCGCAGCGCCTACGCCTTCAACAACCTGCAGGAATTCCTCGACCTCTATTACCAGGGCGCCGACGTACTGCGCACCGAGCAGGACTTCTATGACCTGACCTGGGCCTACCTGCAACGCTGCAAGGCGCAGAACGTCATCCATACCGAACCCTTCTTCGACCCGCAGACCCACACCGACCGCGGCATCCCCTTCGAAGTGGTACTGCGCGGCATCGACCAGGCGCTCAAGGATGGCCGCCAGCAACTGGGCATCAGCAGCGGCCTGATCCTCAGTTTCCTGCGCCACCTGAGCGAAGACGAAGCGCAGGAGACCCTCGACATGGCCCTGCCGTTCCGCGACGCCTTCATCGCCGTGGGCCTGGACAGCTCGGAGCAAGGCCACCCGCCAAGCAAGTTCCAGCGTGTGTTCGACCGCGCCCGCAGCGAAGGCTTCGTGGCCGTGGCCCATGCCGGCGAGGAAGGCCCGCCCGAGTACATCTGGGAAGCCCTCGACCTGCTCCAGATCAAGCGCATCGACCATGGCGTACGTGCCATTGAAGATGAGCGCCTGATGCAGCGCATCATCGACGAACAGATCCCGCTGACCGTCTGCCCGCTGTCCAACACCAAGCTGTGCGTGTTCGACCACATGAGCCAGCACAACATCCTCGACATGCTCGAGCGCGGCGTGAAGGTCACGGTCAATTCCGACGACCCGGCCTATTTCGGCGGCTACGTCACCGAAAACTTCCACGCCCTGCACCAGCACCTGGGCATGACCGAGGACCAGGCTCGCCGCCTGGCGCAGAACAGCCTGGACGCCCGCCTGGTACGCTAACCCACCTGCCGGGCAGGAAGGCTGGCGATAGCGTTGATCTGCTGAAAGCCGAGCGGGGTAATATTCACCGCCCGGCTGCCTTCCTGCTCACGCACCCAGCCCGACTGCACGAACAGCTTGAGCAGGGCCTGCCCCAGGCTACCACCAAGGTGCGGCCCCTGATCGCTCCATTCGCTGCAATGGCAGATCACACAATCACGTGGCTGCCCATGTGCCAGCGCATCGATGTAAAGCCCTATCGCCTGCAGCCGTTGCCGGCCGTCCTGGCTCACGAACAGATACTGCTCGCTGCCTTCCAGCCATCCGGCGGCAAGCAGGCGCTGGTACAGCTCGGCGACCACTTCGCCGCCCAGGTGATCGCCGCACAGGCGCGCCTTGCGCATGGCCAGCGGTATCTGCAGTGGCGTGCCGGCGTGGGCTCCTGCACGGCTCTCCAGCTGCACGCTGGCCAACGCCTCCACCGCCGCGATCACCTCCGGGTTGGCAAGACGATAGAAGCGTTTGCGCCCGCGAATTTCCAGCCGCAGCAAACCCGCGCCGGCCAGCAGGGTCAGGTGCGAACAGGCCGAGGAGGCGCTCAGGCTGGTCATGCTCGCCAGCTCGTCCGCCGCACGCGGAGTACCATCGATCAGTGCCCACAACATGGCACTGCGTTTGGGGTCAGCCATCAGGCCGGCGGCCTGGCTGATACTGTGGACTGCATTCATCAACCTGCTCCCTGAAAGTTCTCGTCTGAAAAACCAGCGCGAACCTGCCGGTCTCATCAAGGTGGCCCAGACGAGGGTGTCGATGAATGATCGGCGAATGGTGCGATACCCCTGCGCATCCCTGAGCGCGGTTCGCCCTTCTGGCAGGGAAGTATCTCTGGCTGGCACTGGCTGCCGGGAGCAGTATAAGCCGCGTGAAAGCACGCGCCCTGCCCCTGCTGGAGCCCAGCCGCAGGGGGGGCACCTGGCGCTCACGGTCGGCGACAGGCACTTGGCAAAGCCCTTTCCCCCGTGCAACAGCGCCCAAAGCCTGCAACGGCTTTGCGCCCCAGTTGTACCGCCCGACAATACCGACAGTTCCCTACATAACTTTCGCGTATCAAACCAGAAAGCTTCCCCGCTCCTGCCCGCCATGACCGTCAGTCCGGGTAATGATGTCGGTCATGGCGAGCGCCTTTAGCGGCGCTAAACTTCATCGGCGCTCGCTCACTGGAGGTGGATCGCGATGAAGATTGTCGTCTGTGCGTCGAACCGAAACCCCAATTGCCCGTGGCAGGTCCAGCTCGATCAGCACGTCGTGAGCTTTCGCAGCGAAAGCGAAGCGCGTGCCTTCGTCGCCCTACTGGAAACGCGGCTCAATGCCCCCCACCCACTCACGCCGAGCGCCTGGCCTGCAAGCGCCGGGTCAGCACTGCGACACTGACCACCAGTGCGCCGCACAGGCTGATCACCAACGCCATGGGCACCGCGCTGCCGTCGTGCAGCACGCCAACCAGCGCCGCCGCACCAGCGGCGACGCTGAACTGCAGGCAGCCCATCAATGCCGAAGCACTGCCGGCCCGCGCACCCTGCCCGCTCATGGCGCAGGCCGAGGCGTTGGGGATGATGCATCCCAGGCTGGAAATGCACACGAACAGCGGTACCAGCAACGGCCACAGAGCAGTCGGGTGCAGCGCCGCCACCGCCAGCAGCACCAAGGCAGCCGCCAGGTACAACCAGACCGCACGGGCCAGCAGGAAGGCGGGGCCACGCTTGGCCAACAAGCGGGCATTGACCTGGGCCATGAGAATGAACCCTGCGGCGTTGCTACCGAACAGCCAGCCATAGTGCTCCGGCGGCACGCCGTAGAGCTTGATGAACACGAACGGCGAACCGGCGATGTAGGCGAACATCCCGGCAATGGCGATGCCACCTGTCAGCGCATGGCCAACAAAAGCCCGGTCGGCCAGTAACCGCAGGTATTGGCGCAAGGCGCCAGACAAGGGTTGGCGCGGCACATGCGTCGGCAGGCTTTCCGGCAAGCCCAGGCCAACGGCCAGCAAGCACACGCCGCTGAACAGGCTCAAGGCAAGGAAGATCGATTGCCAGCCGGCCACGTTCACCAGCACGCCACCGAGCATTGGCGCCAGGATCGGCGCGAGCCCCATCACCAGCATCAACTGCGAGAACACCTTGGCCGACGCCACCGCATCGCACTTGTCACTGACGATCGCCCGCGACAGCACCATGCCGGCGCAGCCACCCAGTGCCTGGACGAAGCGCGCCACGATGAGGCTGTCGAGCGTAGGCGCGTAGGCACAGGCCAGCGACGCCACGGTGAACAGGCCGACCCCGAACAACAGCGGGATGCGTCGGCCAAAGCGGTCGGCCACCGGGCCGTAGGCCAGCTGGCCCAGCGAGAGACCGAGGAAGTAGGCCGCCAGGGTGGTCTGCACGTGCTTTTCGTCGGTAGCGAAAGCGTGCGCCATGGCGGGGAAGGCAGGCAGGTAGAAGTCGATCGCCAAAGGCCCGAACGCACTGAGGGCGCCGAGGATCAGCAAGGTTCGCAGGTTCATGAAGAATCCATAGCAGGCTAAGCAAGTGCGTTAGTCTACCTGCTGTGGATCATCCAACGTTGAAAACCTTTGTAATAATTGGGGGCGTCGAACGCCCCCTGGCAGCCGTCAGGCCACCTCGGCCTGGTAGCCTTCTTCGCGGATCGCCGCAATGATCTGCTCGGCAGCCAGTGCACTCTCCACCCGCACCTGCCGCGCCGCCAGGTCCACCTCCACCCGCGCCGCCGCATCCTGCGCCTGCACCGCCCGGGTTACGCCCTTCACACAATGGCCGCAGGTCATGCCTTGTACATTGAACACTTGCATCGAGGTTGCCTCCTTCAGGGTTTTTCGCAGTCTCAGCCTTGCCCTCGGGGCAAGGTCAAGTTCTGCCTGCAACGGCCGGGCTGGAAATCTGCGCGCGGCTCGGCCAAGCTGCGCCTTTGACGTTTTTGCCAGCAGGAGATTCTTCATGATCAGGACCGCACTGACCCTCGCCGGATTGCTGGGCGCGCTGGCCACGGTGCCACCGGCCAGCGCCGAGGGCAATTCGGACTACAGCGTGCTGATCATTTCCCGGGAGCGCCTGGAAGTGGCCACCAGTTGCGAGATCGGCATCTACCTCAACGATCAGCTGTCCGGCCGGTTGTTCCAGGAGCAGTCGACCTCCTTCAACCTGCCCGCCGGCCCGATCGATGTGCGCCTGCGCCTGTTGCCCGGACAGAGCCCCGGTTGCGCCCCCGGCGTCGAGGACCAACGCAGCACGCGCCTGACGTTGCAGGCGGGCCAGATCAACAAATACCGCATTGCCATGGGGCACAGTGGCCTGGTGCTCAAGCGAGCCAGCCTGGGCTATTGACCTTGCCAGCATGGCAAGGTTGATGCTGCTGGCTTGTCCACGGAGGAAAGAGCCATGTCCGCATCCACCACCTTCGACCTGCCGATCGCCGGCATGACCTGCGCCAGCTGCGCAGGTCGGGTCGAGCGCGCCCTGCGCAAGGTCACCGGCGCAGAACAGGTCAGCGTCAACCTCGCCACCGAACAGGCCCGGGTCCAAGCCCCGGCCGACAGCCTGCCGGCGCTGGTCGACGCGGTGCGCGAGGCGGGCTACAGCGTGCCCACCCGCACCCTCGAACTGCAGATAGGCGGCATGACCTGCGCCAGTTGCGTGGGCCGTGTCGAGCGCGCCCTCGGCAAAGTGCCGGGGGTCGAGCAGATCAGCGTCAACCTGGCCAGCGAACGCGCCCACCTCGAAGTGCTGCAGGCCGTCGATGACGCCGCGCTGATCGCCGCGGTCGAGCAAGCCGGCTACAGCGCCACCCTGCCACGCACCGCGCACGATGACCTGGCCCTGGCACAACACCGCTTGCGCAACGAACGCCTGGCCGTCGGTGCCGCCCTGCTGCTGGCGCTGCCATTGGTGCTGCCGATGCTGGTGCAGCCGTTCGGCCTGCACTGGATGCTGCCGGCCTGGGCGCAGTTCCTGCTGGCCACTCCGGTGCAGTTCATCCTCGGTGCACGCTTCTACGTCGCCGCCTGGAAGGCCGTGCGCGCCGGGGCCGGCAACATGGACCTGCTGGTCGCCCTCGGCACCAGCGCCGGTTACGGCCTGAGCCTGTACCAATGGGCCAATGCCCATGCCGGCATGGAGCCGCACCTGTATTTCGAAGCCTCGGCGGTGGTGATTGCCCTGGTACTGCTCGGCAAATACCTGGAAAGCCGCGCCAAGCGCCAGACTGCCAGCGCCATCCGCGCCCTCGAAGCACTGCGCCCGGAGCGAGCGCTGCGGGTAGTCGATGGCCATGAAGAAGACGTGGCGATCAGCCAGTTGCGCCTGGGCGACCTGGTGCTGGTCAAACCTGGCGAGCGCTTCCCGGTCGACGGCGAAGTGCTCGAGGGCAGCAGCCATGCCGACGAAGCGCTGATCAGCGGCGAAAGCCTGCCCGTGCCCAAACAACCCGGCGATACAGTCACCGGCGGCGCCATCAACGGCGAGGGCCGGCTGCTGGTGCAGACCCGCGCCCTGGGTACCGAAACCGTGCTGGCGCGCATCATCCGCCTGGTCGAGGATGCCCAGGCAGCCAAGGCACCGATCCAGAAACTGGTCGACCGGGTCAGCCAGGTATTCGTCCCCGCCGTGCTGGTGCTGGCGCTGCTCACCCTGGTGGGCTGGTGGCTGGCCGGCGCGCCGCTGGAAACCGCGCTGATCAACGCCGTCGCCGTGCTGGTGATCGCCTGCCCCTGCGCCCTTGGCCTGGCAACGCCCGCCGCGATCATGGCCGGCACCGGTGTCGCTGCCCGCCACGGCATCCTGATCAAGGACGCCGAAGCGCTGGAGCGCGCCCATGCGGTCAACCGCGTGGTATTCGACAAGACTGGCACCCTGACCTCCGGCAGCCCACGCATCGTCCACAGCCAGGCGGCCAGTGGCGACAAGGGTGAACTCCTGCGCCTGGCCGGGGCCTTGCAACGCGGCAGTGAACACCCCTTGGCCAAAGCGGTACTCGACGCCTGCGCCGAGCAAGGCCTGGATGTACCGCAGGTGAATGACAGCCAGTCCCTGACCGGCCGCGGTATCGCCGGCCTGGTGGGCGGCCGCGACCTGGCGCTGGGCAACCGCCGCCTGCTCGATGAAAGCCAACTGCAGCCCGGTGGGCTGGCGGCCAGTGCCCAGGCCTGGGAGGCCGAGGGCCGCACCCTGTCCTGGTTGATCGAACGGGGCAGCCAACCCCGCGTGCTGGGCCTGTTCGCCTTCGGCGACAGCCTCAAGCCCGGCGCTGCCCAGGCCATCGACGCCCTGCACGCCCGTGGCATCAGCAGCCACCTGCTGACCGGCGACAACCGGGGCAGCGCCAAGGTCGTCGCCGACGTCCTGGGCATCGACGATGTGCATGCCGAAGTGCTGCCGGCCGACAAGGCCGCCACCGTGGCCAGGCTCAAGCAGGATGGCGTGGTGGCCATGGTCGGCGACGGCATCAACGACGCCCCCGCCCTGGCCGCCGCCGACATCGGCATCGCCATGGGCGGTGGTACCGACGTGGCCATGCAGGCCGCCGGCATCACCCTGATGCGCGGCGACCCGCGCCTGGTGCCCGCCGCACTGGAGATCAGCCGCAAGACCTACGCCAAGATCCGCCAGAATCTGTTCTGGGCCTTCATCTACAACCTGGTCGGCATCCCCCTGGCAGCCTTCGGCTACCTCAACCCGGTGCTGGCCGGCGCCGCCATGGCCCTGTCCAGCGTCAGTGTGGTCAGCAATGCCTTGTGGCTGAAAACCTGGAAACCCACCGGCACCGACCAGGAGGCGCCATGAACATCGGCCAGGCCGCCCGCCACAGCGGGCTCAGCGCCAAGATGATCCGCTACTACGAGTCCATCGGCCTGCTGCGCCCGGCCATGCGCAGCGACAGCGGATACCGCCTCTACGGCCCGGAAGACCTGCACAGCCTGGCGTTCATCAAGCGCTCGCGTGACCTGGGCTTTTCGCTGGATGAAGTGGCAAAACTGTTGACCCTGTGGCAGGACCGGCAACGCGCCAGCGCCGACGTGAAGGCGCTGGCCACCCAGCACATCGATGCGCTCAACCGGCGTATCGAAGAGCTGGTCAGCCTGCGCGATACCCTCGGTGAGCTGGTCGCCCATTGCCAGGGCGACGACCGCCCGGATTGCCCGATCCTCAAGGACCTGGCCAATGGTTGCTGCCACTGAGCCCAGGCCAGTGCGTGGGAGCGGGCTTGCCCCGCGATCGGCCGCTTTGGCGCCATCGCGGGGCAAGTCGCAGCGGCGCACCGCCGCTCCCACGTCCTCTTGCCTCTCAATCGCCATGCTTGGTATGCCATATTAGCCAACCCCGACCGATTCCCCCTCAAACACCCGTTTCATCCAATAAATACGGGAATTTTCCTTCAAGAAACCCAGACGCTGCCGATGCCCTGAGTACCTGCCTCGTGTATCGAAAAAAATAATCTGGGAGCGTGGATGAACATCAAGCAAAAACTGACCTGGGCGTTCGCCGTCATTGCCGGCCTGCCCATCGTCATCGTCGCCACCTTGGTGGTGGTCAACCTGCGCGGTGAAGCCCGCGACGATTTCCTCGACAACAGCAGCCGGGAAATCCGCCAGGTCGGCAACGCCATGAACCTGTTCTTCCAGGGCATCACCCAGAACGTCGACTACCTCGCCGCGCAGCCGTTGGTGGCCGCCAGCGCCGACAACGTGAAAAAGCACATCAGCGCCGATGCCGCCAACATTGTTCCCGGCGAGCAGGACAAGGCCCTGTTCGACCTGTTCAGCCGCCTGGCCCAGAGCCACCCGGACTACGCCTATGTGTCCTATGGGCTGAAGGACGGTGGCTACGCGTTCTGGCCCGGCGATCCGAAAATGGCCAACTACGACCCACGCACCCGCCCCTGGTACCAGGCCGCCATGGCCAACCCTGGCAAGACCCTGCGTACCGCGCCTTACTATTGGGCCGGTGACGACGCCGTACTGGTCAGCACCGTGCGCGCCGTGGCCAACCAGCTGGGCAACCCGGGTGGCGTGGTCAACATCGACGTGTCGCTCAAGGGCCTGACCGAGATCGTCAAGCAGATCAAGCTTGGCGAAAGCGGCTACCTGATCCTGATGGAAAACAACGGCAACGTGATGGTCGACCCCCGTGACGCCAGCCACAACTTCAAGCAGCTTTCCAGCTTTGGCGATGGCTACGCCGACCTGGCCAAGGCCGGCAAAGGCCTGGTCGAGGTCGAGATCAACGGCGAGCGCTTCATGGCCAACGTCTACCCTGACGAGCGACTGGGCTGGACCTTCATCGGCCTGATCCACGAAAGCGAAGTGATGCAGACCACCACCCGCCTGACCTGGCTGATCGGCGCCGTGGCGCTGATCCTCGCCGCCGTGTTCGCGGTGGTCGGCGCGGCTTTCGCCAAGCTCATCGTGCGCCCGATCAACAGCGTCACCCATGGCCTGGAAGACATCGCCCAGGGCGAAGGCGACCTGACCCGCAGCCTGGAAATCCGCGGCCGCGATGAAACCGCGCAACTGGCCAGCTGGTTCAACCAGTTCCTCGGCGCCATTCGCAGCCTGATCCAGCACATCGGCGCGGCGGCCAGCAAGATCCTCAGCACCTCCAGCAGCTCGACCCGGGTCTCCGCCGACATGAGCGAAGCCGCCGGGCGCCAGCGCGAAGCGGTGGACATGGTCTCGACCGCCTTCCACGAAATGGTCGCCACCGCCAACGAAGTGGCGCGTTCGTGCAGCCAGGCCGCGCAGTCGGCCGACAGCGGCCAGCAGCAGGCCCGCGACGGCCAGCAGCAGATCGACGCCGCGGTGCAGAGCGTCGACCGCCTGAGCCGTGAAATCGAGCAGTCGGCGCAGTCGATCCAGCAACTGGAACGCGACAGCAATGCCATCCAGTCGATCCTCGGCACCATCCGCTCGATCGCCGAGCAGACCAACCTGCTGGCGCTCAATGCCGCCATCGAAGCCGCCCGCGCCGGCGAGCAGGGCCGTGGTTTTGCCGTGGTCGCCGACGAAGTCCGCGCCCTGGCCAAGCGCACCGCCGACTCCACCGCCGAAATCGACGGCCTGCTGGGCAACCTGGCCAGCCGCACCGCCGAAGTGGCCGAACAGATGCACGCCAGCATCGAGGTGTCGCAGCAGTCGGTCAGCCGCATCGGCCTGGCCCGCGACAGCTTCGGCCAGATCCGCGAATCGGTGGATGTGATCCGCGACATGAACACCCAGATCGCCACCGCCGCCGAAGAGCAGCACCAGGTGGCCGAGGACATCAACCGGCACATCAGCCAGATCCATGGCGATGCCCAGCTGGTGGCCGAGTTGGCCCAGGCCGCGCGCCAGGACTCCGAGAGCCTGGCCGGGCTGTCCAATGAGCTGGATGCGCTGGTGCGGCGCTTCCGCACCTGACCGCATCGCGGGGCAAGCCCGCTCCCACGTTGGACTGCCCCCAAAAAGTTGGAAACCAATCCAACCCTTGGGGCAGCGTGGGAGCGGGCTTGCCCCGCGATGGATTCAGAGCCTCAACTCCCCCGGCGTAGCCCCGAACAACTGCTTGAACGCCGCAATAAAGGCCGACGTGGAGTCATAGCCACACCCCAACGCCGCATCCGTCACACTCTCCCCCGCCTCCAGCAGCGCCAGCGATGACAGCAGACGCATACGCTGGCGCCAGTTGCGAAAACTCAACCCCGTCTCACGCTGGAACAAACGCATCAAGGTCTTCTCCGACACCCCCAACTGCACGGCCCATTGCTGCAAGGTCTGCGGCTGGTCGGGCGCGGCGATCAGCCCGTTGCACAGCGCCAGCAGGCCGGGATGGCGGGGCAACGGCAGGGAGAACGCGACTTGCGGCAAGCAGCGCAACTGGTCGAGCAGCACCGCCACCAAGCGTGCCTCGGCACTGTCGCCTTCGGGGTAGTCCACGGCAAAGGTGCAGAATTGCTTGATCAACTCCCGCGCCAGCGGCGTCACCTCCAGCACCCGGCACTCCTGTGTGGCCCAGGGGCAGGCATCGCGGCGCACGTACAGGCTGCGCATCTCGGCCTGCATCGAAGTCACCACCTCGTGCTCGGCCCCCGCCGGTATCCACACCCCCCACTGCGGCGGGGCGAAGTAGCTGCCGTCATGGGTATAAACGCCAAGCACGCCGCTGATGGCATAGGAAAACTGCACCCAGTCATGCTGGTGGCGCGTGGTCCAGGAGCCGGCGCCGAGGCTTTCGGCACGGGCGTAGAGTGGCCTGGGCAGATGGTCCAGGACGGGGATGGGGCGCGGAGCGCGGGTCTGTCCGACAGTCGGCATGGCAAGGCCTGTTGTTGCTGATCGGACAAGACTAACAGCCCCGCGCCGGCTTAGCGCTCGACAATAGCCGTCACCCCTTGCCCGCCCGCCGCGCAGATCGAAATCAGCCCACGCCCTTTACCGCGCCCGGCCAACAGCTTGGCCATGTTGGCCAGGATGCGCCCGCCGGTCGCCGCGAACGGATGCCCGGCGGCCAGCGAGCTGCCCTTCACATTGAGCTTGCTGCGGTCGATGGCCCCAAGCGGTGCGTCCAGCCCCAGGCGCGTGCGGCAGTATTCGGCGTCCTCCCAGGCCTTGAGCGTGCACAGCACCTGCGCGGCGAAGGCTTCATGGATCTCGTAGAAATCGAAGTCCTGCAGGGTCAGGCCGTTGCGCGCCAGCAGCCGCGGCACCGCATACACCGGCGCCATCAGCAGGCCCTCCTGGCCGTGAACAAAATCCACGGCGGCGTTCTCGCCATCGACCAGATACGCCAGCACTTCCAGGCCATGGGCCTGCGCCCAGTCATCACTGCCCAGCAGCACCAGGGAGGCGCCATCGGTCAGCGGCGTGGAGTTGCCCGGCGTCAGGCTGCCCTGGCCGCTGCGGTCGAACACCGGCTCGAGCTTGGCCAGCTGTTCCAGGGTGAGGTCGGGGCGCAAGTTGTTGTCGCGGGTCAGGCCCAGATAGGGCGTCAGCAGGTCGTCGTGCCAGCCTTCGGCGTAGGCGGCGGTCAGGTGCTGGTGGCTCTCGAGCGCCAGTTCATCCTGTGCGGCCCGCTCGATGTGCCAAAGCTGCGCCATGCGTTCGCAATGCTCACCCATCGACAGCCCGGTACGCGGTTCACCGTTGCGCGGCAGTGCGGGCTTCAAGTGCCGTGGGCGCAACTTGAGGAAGGGCTTGAGGCGCTCACCCAGCGTGCGGCCACGGTGGGCCTGCAGGAGGATCTGGCGCAGGCCCTCGTTGACCGCGATCGGTGCATCGGAGGTGGTGTCGACGCCGCCGGCAATGCCGCTGTCGATCTGCCCCAGGGCAATCTTGTTGGCGACCAGCAACGCGGCCTCCAGCCCCGTGCCGCAGGCCTGCTGGATATCGTAGGCCGGGGTGCACGGCGACAGGCGCGAGCCGAGCACGCATTCGCGGGTCAGGTTCATGTCGTGGGAATGCTTGAGCACCGCCCCCGCCGCCACTTCACCGAGGCACAGGCCGTGCAGCCGGTAACGCTCGATCAGGCCCTCCAGCGCCGCCGTCAGCATCGCCTGGTTGCTGGCCCGAGCGTAGGCGCCATTGGAGCGTGCGAAGGGAATCCGGTTACCACCCAGGATCGCGACCCGGCGAGTTGAACGCATGCCTGTACCTCCAGAAGCAAATTGATCCGTAAGCGTAGTTCTTTTCGCCCGGTCGAACGCCCCTGCCACAAACATGGTCCACACTTGCATGCTTGCCTTCAGGGAGATCCGTACATGAGTGACCGCTATCTCGGCTTCGCCAACTCCAACCTCGGCCGGCGCCTGGTCGATGCCCTCGGCCTACCACGTCCGGCCCCGCTGGAACGCTGGCAGCCAGGCCGCCTGCGCCCGGTGGAAGGTGCCCTGGTGCTGGGCGGCGGGCCGCTGGCCAGGCAGGTAGAGAGCATTGCCCCGCGCCTGACCGCCGAATGCTACAGCTTCAATGACGACAGCCTGCAATCGCCGGCCTGGGTCGCCGGCCTTGGGCCAAAACCCAAGGCGCTGGTGTTCGATGCCAGCGCGCTGGCCGACAGCGACCAGCTCAAGCAATTGCGCGAATTCTTCCAACCGCTGCTGCGCAGCCTGGCGCCTTGCGCCCACGTGGTGATCCTCGGCCGCCCCCCGCAGGCCACCGACGACCCGCAGGCCAGCGTGGCCCAGCGTGCCCTTGAGGGCTTCAGCCGTTCGTTGGGCAAGGAGCTGCGCAATGGCGCCACCGCCAATCTGCTGTATGTCGGCGCCGATGCCGAGGACCAGCTGGAGGGTGCGCTGCGCTTCTTCCTTTCGCCCAAAAGCGCGTTCATCAGCGGCCAGGTCCTGCACCTGAGTGCCTGCGCCGCCCAGGTCGGTGACTGGACCCGCCCGCTCGCCGGGCGCCGGGCCCTGGTCACCGGCGCCGCCCGTGGTATCGGCGCGGCCATCGCCGAAACCCTGGCCCGTGATGGCGCCGAGGTGACCCTGCTCGACGTGCCCCAGGCGCAAAAGGACCTCGACGCCCTCGCCGAGCGCCTGGGCGGCCGTGCCCTGGCCCTGGACATCTGCGCCGCCGACGCCGCCACGCAACTGGTCGAGGCGCTGCCCGATGGCCTCGATATCCTCGTGCACAACGCCGGCATCACCCGCGACAAGACCCTCGCCAACATGACCCCGGAATACTGGGACGCGGTGCTGGCGGTCAACCTCAAGGCGCCGCAGGTGCTCACCCAGGGGCTGCTGGAGGCCGGCAAGCTGCACGATGGCGCACGCATCACCCTGCTCGCCTCGGTGAGCGGCATCGCCGGCAACCGTGGCCAGGCCAACTACGCTGCGAGCAAGGCCGGGCTGATCGGTTTTGCCCAGGCCTGGGCACCGACACTGGCCAAGCACGGCGCCAGCATCAACGCAGTGGCCCCCGGGTTCATCGAAACCCACATGACCGCCGCCATGCCCATGGGCCTGCGCGAGGCCGGGCGGCGCCTGAGCTCGCTGGGCCAGGGCGGGTTGCCGCAGGATGTCGCCGAAGCCATCGCCTGGCTCAGCCAGCCGGGCTCGGGGACGGTCAACGGCCAGGTCCTGCGCGTTTGCGGGCAGGCACTGATAGGAGCCTGACATGACCTTGACCTGGCATGACCTGCACAGCCCCGACGCACGGGCCAACCTGTACCTGCGCGCCCTGCGCAAACGCAAGATCAGCGCCACGCAGCTCCCCGAGCAAGGCTTGCGCTGCTTCCTGCGGGTCGACCCGAACCACCTGGCGGCCTACCGCCGGCTCTGTCACTTCCCCGACGATGGCCGCCTGCCGGGTACCTACCCGCACATCATGGCCTTCACCCTGCAGTTGCAACTGCTCACCGCCAACGCCTTCCCCTTCCCGCTGCTGGGCATGGTGCATCTGCACAACAGCATCGAAGTACTGCGCCCGCTCGGCGGCATCGACGGACTGCGCTTCGCCGTGCATGCACAGAACCTGCAGGCGCACGAGAAAGGCGGCACTTTCGACCTGATCACCGAGGCCGAGGATGGCCTGGGCCTGCTCTGGCGCGAGACCAGCCGCATGCTGGTACGCGGGCTGAAACTCGACGGCGCCGCACAGCCGGCCAGCGAAACCGAACCAGCCGAGCTGCCCGAGGCCACCCGCTGGTACGCCGACAGCGATATCGGCCGGCGCTACGCCCGGGTGTGCGGTGACTACAACCCGATCCACCTGAGCGCTGCCAGCGCACGCCTGTTCGGGTTCCCCAGGGCCATTGCCCACGGCATGTGGAGCAAGGCCATGGCACTGGCGGCGCTGCAGGGCCATCTGCCGAAGGCCGGCTACGGCTTCGAAGTGGATTTCCACAAGCCGGTGCGCTTGCCGTCGGAAGTGGTGCTCAGCGCCAGTGCCGCGGCGCCAACGGGTGAGCTGCGGTTGGATGGGCATGGCGGATTGCTGCACATGGTGGGGAACTGGCGTTCACTCTGATCATCGCGGGGCAAGTCGCATCGGCGCACCGCCGCTCCCACGCTTCTTCTTGGACTGCACCAAAAAGTTGGACACCAATCCAACCCTTGGGGGCAGTCCATCTCGTGGGAGCGGGCTTGCCCCGCGATGAGGCCACCACTGATGTCACTTGCTTTACCGTCGACCTCGCCGGAAGCTATGCGCCACGAGGAGAGCCCCGATGAACCTGCAAGAACTGACCGAACGCCTGCACCGGATCCGCGACACCAACGACTGGCGCGGCTTCCACAGCCCGAAGAACCTGGCCATGGCCGCCAGCGTGGAAATGGCCGAACTGGTGGAAATCTTCCAATGGCTGAGTGAAGACCAGTCACGCCAGTTGCCCCCGGAGCAGCTCGCCCATGCCGGCCAGGAAGTCGGCGACATCGTCCTCTACCTGTTGCTGCTGTGCAGCGAGCTGGGCCTGGACATGAACGAAGTGGTACGGGCCAAGCTGGCCGACAGCGAGAGGCGCTTCGGCAAATGAACGACCGTCACTTCGATGAACTGGCCACCCGCTTCGCCGAGAAGATCTACGGTGGCGCCAAGGGCGCGATCCGCCTGGCAGTACTCCAGGCCGACCTGGCCGACGCCCTGCCCGACCGCCCGCTGCGCATCCTCGACATCGGCGCCGGCCTGGGCCACATGGCCCTGTGGCTGGCCCAGCGCGGCCACCAATTGACCCTCGCCGAGCCCGCCGAGCCGATGCTCGAAGGTGCCCGTAGCCGCTTCGCCGAGGCTGGCGTGCAGGCCACCTTCATCCAGGCGCCGTGGCAGGACCTGCTCGGCCAGCTGACCGAACCCTACGACCTGGTACTGTGCCACGCCGTGCTGGAATGGCTGGCCGAACCCGAAAGCATCCTGCCGGTCCTGCACCAGCTGACCGCCCCCGGCGGCTGGCTGTCGCTGGCGTTCTACAACCGCGACGCGCTGGTTTACCGCAACCTGCTCAAGGGCCATTTCCGCAAGTTGCGCAGCAACCGCCTGGCCGGTGAAAAGCAGAGCCTGACCCCACAAAAACCACTTGATCCGCGCCAATTGCGGGCGCAACTTGAACCTCTGTGGCAGGTCGAAAGCGAAAGTGGCGTGCGCGTGTTCCACGACTACATGCCCAAGGAATTCCAGGACAAGGCCGAGCTGCTCGACCTGCTGGAAATGGAACTGGCGCACCGCCGTCACCCGAGTTTCGCCGGGCTCGGCCGCTACCTGCACTGGATCTGCCGCCCGCACTGACCCCAACGGCCAGGAGGAACCATGCCGTACCGCTTGCTCTGCCTGGCCCTCTTGCCCTTCGCCCTGGCCGCCTGCCAAGGCAGCAATCCCTACGTGGCCAGTGGCAACCCCATCCCGCCGGCCCCGCCCCAGGCCGCCAGCACCTTCGATGCCAGCGCCTACCCGACGCCACCGCGCGACTATGGCCGCTACCGCAGCTGGAGCTGGCGCGACAACCAGCAGCCCATCGGCCTGGCCAACGGCGAACCGGGCCAACTGGCCGACGCGGTGAGCAGCGCCCTCGATCAACAGGGCCTGCGCCCGGCCCGGGGTGGCGCGCCAGACTTGCTGGTCAGCGCCGACATCCGCCTGGAACGGCGCCTGCGCCAGGTGCGCGACTACGACAGCTACGACCCCTACTACGGGCCCTACCCCTACGGCAGCGTCGGCTACGGCGGCTACCGCAACGGCTACGGCGCCTATGGCAGCGTACCGATCGTGCGCACCTACCAGGTCGAGGTCATGGTGGTGCGCATCGACCTGTTCGACGCGCGCAACGGCCAGCCAGTGTGGAGCGCCAGCGCCGAAAGCGGCAGCGACAAGGACTCGCCGCGCGAGCGCGAGAGCGCCCTGCGCGAATCAGTGAGCAAGGCACTGAGCGGCTATCCTCCCAGTTAACCTTTAACGGAGAACCATTATGTTGCGACGTCTCGTTGTACTGTCCTTCGCGCTGCTGCTCGGTGCCTGTGCGAGCAACAACGTCCAACAGGATTTCGATGCCAGCCGCGATTTCGCCGCCTACCGCAGCTGGGCCTGGCAGGAGCCAGGCCTGCAGTACCGGCCGGATGACCCGCGGATCAAGAGCGACCTCACCGAGCAGCGCATCCGCCAGGCCGTCGCCGGCCAGCTAGACCAGCGTGGCCTGCGCCCCGTGCAGGGCAATGCCAAAGCTGATGTGAAAGTGCGCGCCTACCTGATCGTCGAAGACCGCCAGCAGCAGGTCACCACCAACTACGGCGGTGCCTGGGGCGGTTATTGGGGGGGCTACTGGGGCGGCCCGATGTACAACGAGACCCGCAGCGTCGACTACAAGGTGGCGACCATCCAGGTCGACATGTTCGATGGCCGAGACGGCAAGCTGGTCTGGCGTGGCAGCGCCGAGCAGATCATGAACAACTACCCGCCCAGCCCACAGGAGCGCAACGCCGCGATCCAGAAGACCGTGACCCAGGTATTGAGCAACTACCCACCCCACTGAGTGAGTCGTTGTCCCCATCGCCGGCAAGCCGGCTCCCACAGGTACAGCGCCGCACTGCGGACATGCGTCACACCTGTGGGAGCCGGCTTGCCGGCGATAGGCCGTTACAGACAGTCCACGACCTATACCCCAATCAAGGCAACTTGCCATCAGCTTGACTACACTCCCTGCACCGCCGCCGCGCTGCCAGGCCACAGGCCGGCAAAGGAGTGCCCGTGGTTCCCCATCCCGCAGTGCGCCAACGCGGCGCGATCGGCCTGATGGCCGCACTGACCCTTGGCCTGGCCCTGCTGTTCATGCTGCTCACCGTCGACAGCGGGCGCCTGTACCTGGAACAACGCAAGCTGCAGCGCATCGCCGACATGGCCGCGCTGGAGGCCGCCGAGCATGGCGGCGTGTGCAGCGGCGCCGGCGTGCAGGCCTCGGTGCTGGCCCGCACCGCCGCCACCCGCAACGGCCACTCCGTCAACAACCCATTGATCGCCAGCTGTGGCTACCTGCGCACCGGCACTGACAACCTGCGGGTATTCACCGCCGACAACAGCCGCCCTGAAGCGATCAAGGTCGAAGTCAGAAACGCGGTTACCACCAGTGCCGCCGGCGGCCTGTTCAGCCTGATCGATGGCAATTTCTCGCGTACCACCACACTGCATGCCAGTGCCGTGGCGGCCAAGGCCGTAGCGCCCCAGGCGATGCTGAGCATCCGCAGCACCCTGGCCACGGTCAACTCGAACCAAGGGGCCCTGCTCAATGCCTTGACCAAGGCGCTGGGGGGCAACACACAACTCGACCTGCTGGGCTGGCAGGGCATCGCCAACACTCAGCTGAACCTGCTCAAGTACCTGGACCAACTGGCCGTGGACCTGCACCTCAATGCAGGGGACTACCAGCAACTGCTGGCCTTCAACACCGACGCCACCACCTTGCTCAAGGCGGCGGGCAAGGTACTGCAGCAAAGCGGCGCTACCGCCGATGTGGTCAGCAACCTGATCAAGCTGGCAGTGGACCTGCCCGACAGCATGACCGTGGGCAAGTTGCTCAATATCCAGACCGGCACCGCCCTGGCCGGCCTGGACACCAGCGTCCAGCTGTTGCAACTGGTGCAGGGCGTGATCCTGGTGGCGGCGCAACAACGGGCGGTCACTGCCGACCTGCCCATCAGCCTGCTGGGGCTGGTCAATGGCCACGTGCAGCTACGGGTGATAGAACCTGCCCAAGTCTCGGCCATCGGCGACCCACGTACCGACTCGCTGCGCGTGCATACCGCCCAGGTCCGCGCACTGATCTCCCTCGACCTGCCCGTGCTCAATCTGGTCACCGGGCTGCTCAACGCGGTGCTCGACCTGGCGGCGCCGCTAACCAACGTAGTCAGCAACCTGCTCAACCTGAACCTGCTGGGAACGGTGCAATCGCTGACCTGTGCCCTGGCCGTGCCCTGCAAAGTCAGCGACATCATCCTGATGCCGGGCACCGTCAGCCTGCAGCTCGGCCTGGAAGTGGCCCAGGCCAGCAGCCGCCTGCAACCTGCGCCGCCTGACAACTACAGTTGCTCACCGAAGAGCCTCACGACACTCACCCAACGCTCGGCGGCAAAAATCTCCCTCGGCAAATTCGATTCGGCGCAGACATTCCTCACCCAGGGCAGCGACCCACCCAATCAAGTCAAGGCGTTACCCCTGATCGATATCGGCACCAACGTCTGCAGCCGGTTGCTGTTCCTGCCACCTTCGTGCGGCACCCGCGTGCCATTCGCCGGCGGCGGCTTAGGCGTGCGCATCGACAGCACGCTGCTAGGGGTCAACCCAATCGAAAAAACACTGGTGTTCAGTGGTAGCTCGGCCCCTGCACAGATCGGCCAGGCGCCGGTTTACCAGAACATGGACAGCGACCAGGCACAGGTGGTTTCCAGCCTTTCGAACACGCTCATGGGCATCCATCTGGAAGCTTACAAACCCGTGGCCGGTGGTGGCCTGGGCCAGGTCATGACGCTCACGGCCGGCCTGCTCGACGGCGTAAAAGCCATCCTCGAGCCGCTGCTCAAGAACCTGCTGGGCACGCTGCTCGACCCCTTGGTCAACGGCCTGCTCAAATCCCTGGGCATCGATCTGGCCAACGCCCAGGTCGGCGCCAACCTCAGTTGCAGCAGCGGGCATGCTCAACTGCTGCTGTGAAGCGGCAGTTCAACCCGGAAACACGCGCCCTCGTCGCTGTTGGCCACCGACAGGCTGCCGCCCATGTGGCTGACGATGCCGTGGCTGACCGACAGCCCAAGGCCGGTGCCGACCCCGGCTGGCTTGGTGGTGAAGAAGGGTTCGAAGATGCGCTCGAGCAGATGCGGGTCGATGCCGCCGCCGTTGTCGTCCACCAGCAGGCACAGGCGCGAGCCTTGCAAGCTCTGGCGCACGCGGATCCAGGGTTGCGCGCTGCGCTGCTCGAGCAAGGCGTCACGGGCGTTGACCATCAGGTTGATCAACACCTGCTCCAGCTGGTCCTGATGGCCGAACACCTGCGGTTGCTCGGCGGGCGCCTCGATGCACAGGTTCACGCCCTTGCCGCGCAGGCCCTCCTCCAGCAAGGCGCGGGCCCCTTCTACCGCGCCCCAGGCGCTGAAGCACTCACGCTCGGGCGCCGAACGCCGGCCATACACGCGCATGTGCTCGACCAGCCGCGCGGCGCGCTCGATCTGCGCCTCGATCCGGCGCAGCTTCTGTTCCATGTACGCAGGATCGGCAGTGCCGTTTTCAAGGCGCTGCAGCGTGTTGACCACCGCCATGCGCATCACGTTGAGCGGCTGGTTGATCTCGTGCACCAGCCCGGTCGCCAGCTCGCCCAGCGTGGCCATTTTCGCCCCCTGCAGCAATTGCTGCTGGCTGCGCCGCACCGCCGTGTTGTCTCGGCCGACAGCCTGGATCTCCAGCAGGCGGCCTTGGGCATCGAACAGCCCGCGATCGGCCCACACCCACCAGGCCTGTTCACGGCCAGGCAGTTGCAGGCAGATTTCCGCGCTGCTCATCGGCTGCTCCGGGGTCAGCGCCTGCAAGCGCTGAAGGAAGTCTTCACGCTGGCTGGCGGACAGCCACTGGCCCAGGTTCGCGCCCACCAGCTGCTCCGGCGTGCAGTGCAGGTAGTCGGCCAGGGGCCGGTTGCCGAACACCAGGCTCAGGTCTGGGCGGTAGCGGCAGATCATCGCCGGTGAGTCCTCCACCAGCACGCGGTAGCGCTCCTCGCTCTGGCGCGTGCGCTCGGCGGCCTCGGTCGCTTCGCTGACATCCAGCCACAGCCCGACCACCTCCTGGGGTTGGCCGAGGTCGTCACGCAACAGACGCGCCTCATCGTGCATCCAGTGGTAGCCGCCAAGCTGGTCGCGCAGGCGGTAACGGCAGCGCACCTGGCCGTCGCGCAGCAGGTCGCGGGTGCGCGCCAGCCACAGCGGCCGGTCATCCGGGTGCACGGCCAGGCCCGGCTGGCGCGCCAGTTCGCCATCGGCCGGCCAGCCCAGCAATGGCGCCAGGCTGGCACTGAAGAATTCGCTGTGCAGCGCGCCGTCGGCGTAACGCTGCACGTAGATCACCGCCGGCGAACTGGCGATCAGGTTCTCCAGCCGGGCTCGGGCAGTGCCGGCCTGATGCTCCTGGGTCTTGAGCGCGCTGATGTCGAGCAGGAAACCGCGCAACTGCTGCCCCTGCAACTGACCAACCCATTGGAACCAGCGCTGCGCACCCATGCCATCGGCCTCGCCCAGGCGCAGGCTCAGGTTCAGCGCCAGCCCTTCACGCGCCTGTTGCAGCGCCAATTGCGCGGGCTCACGATCGGCCGGGTGCAGGCGCGCCAACCATTGCCCTTCACCAACCTGGCGCGGCAACGCCAGGGTCGTGGCCAGCGCCGGGTCGAGTTGCAACTGGCCGTCCAGCGGCCACTCCCACCAGCCCGCCCCCAGTTGCTGCTGGAGGTCGTCGAGGTGACTGGCCTGGCGTTGCAGCTGCTGGTGTCGATGACGCGCCAGCAGCGGCTCGACCAAGGTCCGCGCCAACGCCAGCGCCATGTCGGCCGGGGGCGTCTGCGCGGCCCCGGCGCACAGCAGCCAGGCCTCGGCATCCAGCCCTTGGCGGTAGGGCACCAGGAACAGCGAAAGCCCGCCGCAGCGCGCCAGCAGCTCAGGGTCATCGGTGACTTCGATCAACGTCTGCGCAGGCAGTTGCCGCAACCAGGGCTGCAACCGGCCATCGTCCGGCCAGGGCCACTGGTCCTCGTTGCTGGCGTAGTGGCGCCAGCCACCCGGCTCACGCAGCATCAGCCGCAGCGAGGCGGCCTGCCAGTGTTCGGCCAGCGCCTGCAACTGCTCACGGGTAGTTTGCAGCAAGCGCTCGGCGCCGCACTCACGCAGCGCATGGCCAATCTCGACCAGCAGTGGCCGCTGGCGGTCCCAGCGCTGCTCGCGCAGCAGGTCGCCAATATCGAACAGCTGCAGCAGCCAGGCCTCGCCGTGGCGCTGCAACCAGCCACGGGTATGCAGCGCCTGGCCCATGACGGTGTGAAAGTCCAGATCCAGCGGCTGCCCCTGCCAATCGCCAGGTTCGCCTTCGAGCACCAGCCAGCTGTGGCGTTGCAGGTAGTCGTGCACCCGCGCGGTGGAACGCCCTGGCAAGGCCAGCAAGGTCCGCAGCGGGCCCGCCAGGCGCAGCACACGAGCCTGATCGTCGAGCCACAGTTGCAGGCCCACCGCCGGCACGTTGGCCAGCTCGGGTGCAGGGGACGGCGGCATGCGCCAACGGTCGAACAGGCTGCCCGTCACAGTTGCAGGCTCGCCTGGGCCTGCAGGCGCTCAGGCAGCTTCGGCACTTCGCCGATCAGCGGCAGCACCAGCACGGGCAACACCCGCTCCAGCCGGTCACGGGGGTAGTCGATGGTGACCGTCAGCAGCTTGTCCGCACCCACCACAACCCGGGTGTCGCCCGCCACATTGAAGCCCAGGGCGTCGGGCATCCAGGCCAACTGCCGGCTGATTACCTGGTGCGCCACACCTTGCACGTCCAGGGCATAGGTGGCGCTTGCCGGGTCGACGGCCACGCAGCGACGCACCGCCTCGCTGCTGGCCTGGTTGAACGACTGCAGCATCAGCATTGGCAGGGCATAACTGACCAGCCCATAGAACACCGCGAAAAAAATCATGAATACCGCGACAAACTCGATGGCTGCCGCGCCTTTTTGCCGTCCCGCCGGGCTTGCTTGCATGTTCGCGTCTACCCTGACTGTGAGACCTGTCTGACAGCATAGAACCGTTCAACGAATAGGGATGGCAATTTGCCAATGCAAAGCATTGTTCTCCTGATGTGGCTTGCCTTGTGCACCGAACAAGATGTCCGTGAACGGCAGATTTCCAACGCCCTCACCCTGGGTGTCGCAACCTGCGCCCTGGCCTGGCTGTTCGCCACCGGCCGCACCTGGATCGGCGCCGATGCCAGCGAGGCCGGCTGGGCCCTGGCCATCGTGATGCTGCTGACACTGCCCGGCTACATGCTCGGCCGTTTCGGTGCCGGCGACGTCAAGCTGATGGCCGCCCTGGCCCTGGCCACCAGCCCGCAGTATGTGCTGGGTACCTTCATCGGCGCCGGCATCACCGTGCTGGCCTGGCTGCTGGGCCGGCGCCGGCTGTGGACCCTGCTCAACCCGAAACTGAAAAAACGCCTGCAGAAACTCGCTGAAGAAGTCGGCGACAAGCAGCCCTTTGCGCCATATGTACTGGCCGGCTTTCTCCTGACGGCAGTTTGGATCCAATGAAGACTGAACGTTCGGATAAGGTGTACAGTCCATGTACTTGATTGCAAAGTGCGACTACTTTCTTGTTGCCGGTGCCCACGGCCCGGCCGCAAGACCGATACGACAGGGAGTTGATCGTGAACAAGTCCGTCAGTGAAGTGAAAGTGCTGGTTGTCGATGACCAGCCGTTGATTGTCGAAGAATTGTGCGACTGGCTGGAAAGTGAAGGCTATCGCTGCGTCCCGGCCCATTCCACGGACCAGGCCATCGAGCAGTACATCGCCGACGAAGCCATCGGCCTGGTGCTCTGCGACCTGCATATGCCCGAGCGCGATGGCATCGAGCTGGTCCGGGCGCTGAAACAGATCTCCGGCAACCAGCGGCTGTTCGAGGCGATCATGCTGACCGGCCGCGCCGAAAAGCAGGATGTGATCCGCGCCCTGCGTGAAGGCTTCGCCGACTACTACCAGAAGCCCATGGACCTGACCGAGCTGCTCGAAGGCGTGCGGCGCCAGGAGCTCGCCTTGCTGGAGCGCCAGCGCAACTTCCGCGAACTGGGCAACCTCAACCAGCGCTTGCAGGGCCTGGCCGAGTCCATCGACGAGCTCTACCAGGACCTGGAAAAAGCCCGCGGCCAGGGCGTGCATCGCCGCGCCACGGACGTCGAGGAGGCCGAGCCGGAACTGCCGTCGGCATTCGAGAAGCTGTCCCCGCGCCAGATGGAAGTGGCAAAACTGGTGAGCAAGGGCAAGACCAACTACCAGATCGCCTGCGAGCTGGGCATCACCGAGAACACCGTCAAGCTCTATGTGTCACAGGTATTGCGCCTGACCCACATGCACAACCGCACGCAGCTGGCACTGGCGCTGGCGCCCCGCTCGTCGCCGCTGCACCAGCGCTTCACCACCCATTGACGGCCATCAGCCGCCATTGTTCGACGAGCTGATCTTGGTCCAGCGATAGAAGTCCGGAATCTCGTACTTGTAGCTGTCCAGCCAGCGCTGCATGGACTGGTCGCGCTCCTTGTCGGTCTGCTGCTGGCGCACCGGCGAGGCCTGCCGATTGCTCGCCTGCACCTGCAGCAGCGCCTCGGTGGCGGTTTCTGCCCGCGCTTGGCGTACCGGCTCCTCGGCCTGCGCCAGCAGCGGTGTGGCCAGGCAGGCCAGGGCTATCCAGGGCTTGAACATACTCACCTCCCGTTCAATTGATGGCCGCCGTCGGCGTGGCGCGGGCGGCAAGCGGGCCGCGCCCAGTAGCTCTGAGCTGCTGGGCCCGGGCCTGGGCTTCGGCGAACTGCTCAGGCTTGAGCCGCAGGCGCTTGACCAGGTCCTCGGCCTGGTTCCAGTTGTCCTGCACCAGTGACAGGGTCACCAGGTTGACCGCCGGCAATGGGTTGTCATCCTTCAGCTCAAGGGCCGTGAGAAATTCGAAGCGCGCCTGCTCATCGTTGCCCAGTTTCATCTGCACCAGGCCCAGGTCGTTGCGCACTTTTTCATCGGTCGGCGCCAGGCGCGCCGCGCGCTGCAGGTTGCGCAGGGCCTGTGTGTCGTCGCCCCGCGCCGCGGCTATCTGCCCCAGGCCATGCTCGCCCTCTGCCGCCAGGCAGCCCCCCAGCAGGCTGCGGTACAGCGGTTCGGCCTCGCTGCGGCCCAGCAGGCGCAGTACCTTGGCCTTGCGCAGGCGCACCTGGTCAAGGGTGTCCGGTAACTGCTCCAGGTGCGCCAACCCCGCATGCGGGCGGCCTTCGCCGATCATCTGGTCGGCCATGTCCAGGCTCAACTGCTGGTCGGCTGCGGGCTTGCCACAACTGCCGCCACCAAACAGCTGGGCCAGGCCTTCGGGCGGTTGCCCGGCACAACCGGTCAGCAGCAACAGGCCCGTCATCAGCACGATCGCTTTCATCCCTCTCCCCCTCAGGATCCCAATGCCCGCGCCAAGGCGGAAAATCCCGGCCCGGCCAGGACGATAAGCAAGGCCGGGAACAGGAACACCATCATTACCGCCGACATCTTTGCCGACATCTTCGACACCCGCTCCTGCAGGCCGGTCAGGCGCCGGTCATCCAGCAGTTCCTTGAGCGCCAGCAACGACTTCATCGAACCGCTGCCTTGCACCAGCAACTGCTGGAGGATCACGCAGGTGTCGATGAACTCGTCCACCGCCAGCAGCCGTGCGGTCTTTTCCAGCTCCGGCCCCAGCGCCAGGCCCGAGTCGACCCGCTGCAACACCAGCTGCAACTCGTCGCAGATGTTCGGCACCAGGCTGCGCCCCTCCAGGGCCAGCACGCGCAACGCCTGCTCCACCGCAAGGCCGGTCTCGAACAGAATGCGCAGCAACGGGATCATCAGGCTGACTTCCTGGGCGATCTTGCGTTGGCGCCGCGCCGCCGCCGCGGCAAGCAGGCGCTTGGGCACCAGGTAGCCGACACCCAGCGCACACAGCACCAGCACCATCCAGTTGCCCCGACGCTCACCCGGCAAGCCATGCACCATCACCAGCACCAGGCCGGTGGCCAGCAACGGCAGCCCGAGCTGCAGCGCGGCGAACAACGCCCGCTGCCGGCTGCGCCGCCAGCCCAGCCGATCCAACAGCACCTGGGCCTCGCCGTCGAGCCGCTGCAGGCGCCGCCCCAGCGGGCTGCTGCCCAGCCAGTGCAGCCAGTCACCCAGCCGTTCGTCAGGGGCCAAGCGCCCCTGCAGGCGACGCGCCACCCGCTGACGGGCGCGCAGCTGTCGCGCAGCCTGCAGCGCCAGCAGGGCAAAGCCGGCCAGCAGGCACAGGACGCTGAACAGCAAGGCAGCGTTCACAGGCGCCTCATCATGCGCCACAGCACCAGGCAACCGATGGCCTGCAGGGCGAAGGCCAGCAGCAACATCGTCTGCCCATGGCTGTCGCGCCACATGCCCAGCAGGTAACCGGGGTTGGCGAGCAGAAAGTAACCGACCATGCCCAACGGCAACGCCCCCAGGATCCACGCGGTGATTCGCGTTTCACCGGTCATCGCGCGCAACTGGCGGTCACCCTGCTCGTGCTCGCGGATCAGCTTGATCAGGTTCTCCATCAATTCGCTGGCATTGCCGCCATGGCGCTGGTTGATGCGCAGGCCAAGGGCAAACAGGCGCAGCTCGTCCTGGCGGTACAGCTCGGCCAGCTCACTGACCGCATCCTCCAGCGGCACGCCCATGCGCACGTTGCGCCGCACTCGCAGCATTGCCGAGTGCAGAGGCTCGCGCGTGCCATCGATACCCCCGAGCACCGCGTCGTTCAAGGTACGCCCAGCCTTCAGGCTGCGCACGCTGTAGTCCAGCAGGCCAGGCAGTTGCTCGACGATCTGCCGCACCCGTCGGCGGCAGCGCCAATTGAGGTAGGCATGACCAAGCAAAGGCAGGCCGAACAGCATCAGTAATGCCGCCACCCAGCCTCCGGCCAGGCCGGCGACCAGCACCAGGCCCAGCCAGGCCAGCAACCCGTAGTGCAGGCCACGCTCGCCCGGCGCCAGGCCGGCACGCTGCAGCAGCGGGTCGAGCCAGTCACGCCTGGCACTGGCACCTCGCACCGCGCGGTAGGCCCGCCCCAGGCGCTGCAGGATGCGCTCCTCACCACGCTTGTGCAGGGCCACACGCCACAGCAGCAACGCCATGCCCAGGCACAGCGGCGCCAGGGCCAGCAGCAGCGGGCCGATCACAGCAGGCCCTCGTGGCGCAGCTTGGCCCCTGCCGGGTGCGGCGCCTCGCTGAGGAACACATCGCCGCCGCGCCGGTCGAGGCGGAACAAGGTATTGGTCACGTACACGTCGTCACGCACGCCGACCACTTCCAGCACTTCGCTCACACAACGGCGGCCATCGGCCAGGCGGGTCAGCTGGATCACCACATCCAGCGCCGCGCAGATCATCTGGCGCAAGGTCTTCTCGGCCACCTGGCGGCCCGTCAGGCCAACCAGGGTTTCCAGACGCAGCAGGGCATCCTGCGCACTGTTGGCGTGCACGGTGCTCATCGAGCCATCGTGGCCGGTGTTCATCGCCGTCATCACATCGACCACTTCGGCGCCACGGATCTCGCCGAGGATGATGCGGTCGGGGCGCATGCGCAGGGCATTGCGGATCAACTCGCTGGCCTTGATCTCGCCATGGCCTTCGGCGTTGGGCGGGCGGGTTTCCAGGCGCACCACATGCGGGTGGTGCAGTTGCAGCTCGGCGACATCCTCGATGGTCACCAGCCGCTCCTGGGGCGCGATCATCTGACTGAGGATATTGAGCAAGGTGGTTTTGCCGGTACCGGTGCCGCCACTGACGAGGATGTTGCAGCGCCGGCCCACGGCGCGTTCGAGGAAGTCGTAGATGGCCTGGTCGATGGCCCGGGTGGCCAGCAGGTCGGCACTCTTGAGCATGTCCTGGCGAAACTTGCGGATCGACAGGCACGGCCCGTCCAGCGCCACCGGTGGGATGATCGCGTTAACCCGGCTGCCGTCGGGCATGCGCGCATCGACCATCGGCGACGACTCGTCCAGGCGCCGCCCCAGGGGCGCCAGGATGCGCTGCATCACCCGTTGCACATGGTGTGCGTCGATAAAACGCAAGTCGGTATGCTGCAGCAACCCGCCCCGTTCGACGAACACCCGGAACGGGCCATTGACCAGGATCTCGGTGACACTCGGGTCGCGCAACAGCACTTCCAGCGGGCCGTAGCCGGTCAGCTCGTCGACGATCTCTTCGGCCAGGCGCTCCATCTCGTAACGCGACAGGGCCAGGCGCAGGCGCGCCACATAGTCGCCCACCTGCTCCAGGACGAACTGCGCCAGGGCCGGGCGCGCGCCTTCGAGCAGGTTGCGGCCAGTGTCTTCGATGGCATCGATGACATGCCGGTGCAGGGCACGCTTGAGCACCTGCGGGTCGTTTGCCGCCTGCCGCGGCCCGCCAAAGGGTTCTTCGCTGCTCATCGGTTGCTCCACAGGCGGCGCAGCCAGGTGTGGGTGGGGGGCGCCAGGTTTTCCGAGCGCCGCGCCAGGCGCTCGCCGAGTTCTCGCAGTGCCTGGCTCAGCGCTTCGCGTGGGGCCAGCTCGAACAGGCTCAGGCCCTGATTCTTGGCATTCAGGCGCAGCTCCGGGCTGTAGGGCATGACCTTGAGCAGCTTCAAGCCATAGCGCTTGGCCAGGGCCTCGGCATCCGGCGCCACATGGCGCATGAAGCGGTCGACCAGCAGGCTGGCATGGTCGAGCTTGATGCCGCGATCACGCCACTGCTCGAGCAGCTCCAGGTTACGCCGGCAATCGAGGATGTTCTGGTCGGTGTACAGGATCAGCTTGTCGCAATGGCTGACCAGGGTGCGCAACGCTTCGCTGTCGGCCTGCCCGGTGAGGTTCAGCACGATGTGCTGGAAATGCTGGCGCAAGGCACTGAGCAGCATGTACAGCTCGGCGGCGCTGGTCTGCTCCAGCGCCTCGTCGGTGGCGGCATAGGCAAGAATGCGCAGGCCCCCTTTGTCGCGGGTGAAGGCGCTGTCGATCAGGGTGGCGTCGAGCCGGCGCAGATGGCGCAAGGCATCGCCAAAGTGGAACGACGCCTCCAGCCCCAGCAGCGCCAGGCTGTCGCCACGAGGCAGGCCCAGGTCGAGCAGCAGAGTCTGCTGGCCACTGTCCTGCACCACCCGCGCCAGGTGGGTGGTCAGCAACGCACCGTCGGCCCCGCGCTGGGCACCGTAGAGCACGCTGAGCCCACCCAGGCTGGGGTTGCTGGCCACGGTCGGCAGGCGTTTGCCCAGGCGCCGTACCAGCCCGGCCACTTCGCTGGCCCGCGAACCATAGGCGACGAAGTCGCGGGCGCCAGCGCGCATGGCATGCAGTACCAGCTGGTTGTCCATGCCATCGCCAAGCGCGACGATGGCCAGCATCGGCTTGGCCTCCAGCACCCCTTCGATCAGCGCGCACTGGGCGATCAACTGCTCGCGGTCGAGGCCGATGAACACCAGGTTGCTGAAGGTCATGTCGACCAGCGCCAGCAACTCGTCGAGGCTCGGGCCATTGGCGCCGATCACCTGCCCCAACGGCGCCAGGGCGCCCTGCAGCCAGTGCAGGTCGTCCTGGTTGCGGGTCAGGGCCAGGTAGGTCTGGTTATGGCTTTCGTTCATCGGGACAACCCGCCTTGGCCTTCGAAACTGCCGTTTTCCATGAAGAACAGGCGACCCCAGCTGGGGTCGTAGGTGCGCAGCGCCTCGCCCGGCAGCTCCGGCAGGCGCGCGTCGGCGGCCAGCGGCTGGACCAGGTGCGGGGTGACGATCATCAGCAGCTCGGTCTCTTCACGGTTGAGCGCCGACTGGCGGAAGAACGCGCCGATGATCGGCAGGCTGCCCAACCCCGGCAGCTTGTCCACGGAAGAGCGGACGTTGCTGCTGACCAGCCCGCTGATGATGAAACTCTCGCCATCGGCCAGGGAAATACTGGTGTCGGTGCGCCGTACGCTGAGGGCCGGCACCTGGGTGCCGGCGATGGTCACCGCGTTGCTGTAGTCCAGCTCGCTGACTTCGGGGGCCACCTTGAGGGTGATGCGGTTGCGGCTGACCACCGTGGGGGTCAGTGCCAGGCGCACGCCGAACTCCTTGTATTCGATCGAGACGTTGTCGCTGCCACTGCTGGGCACCGGAATGGGCACCTCGCCGCCGGCCAGGAAGCTTGCAGTCAGGCCGCTGAGCACGGTCAGGCTGGGGCGCGCCAGGGTGTAGGCGAAACCGCTGTTCTCGAGTGCGTTGATCATCGCCAGGAAACGGCTGCTGCCGCCGCCCCAGACGATGTTGAAGACGTTGTCGTTGAGGGGGATGCCTGGCCGCACATCAGCGTAGGTCACCGGGTTGGTGCCGTTCTGGATGCCCGGCACGTAGTCGGGGCGCACGAAGGTGTTGGGCACCGTGCCGGGCGAACCGAACAGGCTGTTGTTGGAGCCTTTGAAGAACAGCCTGGCGCCGGCTTCCTTGTATTTTTGCCGGCGCACTTCGACGAAACGGATATCGGCCTGCACCTGGATCGGCAGGGCGTCCTCCCCGGCGGCCGGTTGCGTCACCTCGGCCATGTCAGCGCTGGCCCGGCCCTTGACGAACAGCATGGCCCGGTGCGGTCGCGGGGCGCAGTCTGTCCACAGCATCACGCTGGTATTGCCCTGCCCCACCGAGGTCAACAGCACGGCACGTTCGCCGCTGGGCTGCACATCGGCCACCTTGGGGTCACCCACTGCGGCACGGATGATGGCCACCGGCAGGCGCAGCTCCTGCTGCAGGCCCTGGTCCATCTCGATCACCGAAGGCAGCTGGTCGAAGGCTGCACAGCCCTTGCCAGCCGCTTGCGCCACCGGCATCAACAACCACAGGGCCAGGCACAACAGCCAGGGCCGCTGCGCGGAGCGACGCCGCGTGCGACGCCAGGAACTATGCAAAGAACTACGCATGAAATGCATCCTTGCCGGGTCAGGGGGTCTGGTTCGTGTCGGCGGCCTGGGCAGCGCCACGAATGATCTGCATGGTGGGCACTGCCGCAACCGCGGCCGGGCCGGCCAGCGGCACCTGCGACAGCTGGCTGAAGCGGTAGAGTTCCCGGTTGGCGGCGTCCACTTGAGCGCCTGCGTCCTGGCCGGACCAGTAACGCGCCAGCAACTGTTCGTCGGCGCTGCGCACTGCCAGGCGCAAGGTGCCGGCCTGGGCGGCCAGCATCAGGCGGCTGGCCAGGGCCTGGGGCACAGCCAGGCCTACGGTGCGGGTAACGGCGCCGCCCGTCATCATCTGCTGGTCACGGCGGGCCTTCTGCTCTTCGGCGGTCTGCGCCGGGCGGCCGTCATTGGCCAGGCCCGTCTGCTGGTCGACGCTGAGCACACGCAGGGCCGGCAGCACCACCTGGGCAGAGGATTGCGGGTTGTTGGTCTCTTCGCGCAGGAACAGCAGCACATCGACATAGTCGCCTGGCCGCAGTTGCCCGGCGGCGCCCACCACATCGTCCACCGCCACCGCCACCGCGCGCTCGTGGCTACGGATCATCCGCGCCAGCGGGCCGCCTACCTGGAAGCTCGACTCGTCGAGCCAACTGCCGGCCTCAAGTGGCCGCGAACTGCTGCGCCCCAGCACCTGTTCAGGCTGCTGGAAAGCCCCGGCGGGCACCACCTGCAAGCGCTCGACCAGCACGTCCTCAGCGGTCAACGGAGTATTGGCCGGCACAGCCCTGCGCAGCACCAGGATGGGTGTGCGTGGCGGTTCCGGAGGTTGTACGGGAGCCGGGGCAAGCGCGGGGGTCGATGCCTCGGTGGGGGCAACAACGGCAGGCGTTGGCGCGGTCTGCGCCGGGCGGCTCAGGCGCAGGCCCCAATAGCCGGCCAGCAATGCAGCCAACAAAAACAGGCCAGCGAGGACCATGGTCAAGCGACTGCTCATTTCCGCACTCCCTGCGCCGGGGACCAATGCTGGCAAAAAGTAACTATTTCGCTATTGCAAGTTAGCGCAGCCCTGTCGAATCGCCATTTGTCGGGCTAGGTTTTTTAAGCCATGAAATTGACGCATAAAGAAAACAGGAACTTAGCCTCGCTGATTAAAGCTAATACTTTCGAATTAATGCTTTGTTACATTTGCAGGCCGCCACGGCTTGGCAATCCTGTGATGGCAAAGGGGTGTCACATTTCAAGCCCCGTGACCGGCGCCGACCGTGCGCAAGGAGACGTGCCATGCTGCTGAACCTGATCATCCTCCACTGCAAGAACTTCATTCAGCGCAAGGACGGCGCCTCCGGTATCGAATACGCGGTGATCGCGGCCATGGTCGCGGTCGTGCTGGCCGGGTTCGTCACCCCCATCTCGGGCGAGGTGAAAGCCATCATGACCACCATCCAGACCGCGATCACCCAGTAACCCTGCGCTGCGTGCATGCCGATTGATCCAGACCTTCGGGAGCCGACCATGCCGACCTCTTCCTTGCGTCAACAGATACTGCTGGTCGATGACGAGGAGGAGGCCCTGCTGGAGCTGGCCGAACTGCTGGAAAACCAGGGGTTCTGCTGCCATACCGCCGGCTCGGTGAAGACCGCCCTGCAACTGCTCACCCGCCACCCGGATGTCGCCCTGGTCATCACCGACCTGCGCATGCCGGAAGAGAGCGGCATCGGCCTGATCAAGCGCCTGCGCGACCATACTGCCCGCCAGCACCTGCCCGTGATCGTCATGTCCGGGCACGCCGACATGGACGACTGCAGCGACCTGCTGCGCCTGCAGGTGCTGGACCTGTTTCGCAAGCCGATTTACCACGCCAGGTTGCTGGAGACGCTGGATAACCTGTTTCCCAAGGCACTGCTGCATGCGGTGAACTAAGTTCGCCGCAAGGTTTGTGGCGCTCGATCTCATGGGCGCCACAAAACCTTCGGCGAACACCTGTCAGCCCCCCAGCCCACCTCACAATTGAAAACCGAAGCTCACCATCAGCCTCGGCCGCCGACTGAGACTGTCCAACGCAATGTCCGACATCGGCTTGGCCACCTCGACGGCAATGCTGTAACCCCGCCCATCACCAAAGCGCAGGCCAAGCGCCGCAGAGGACATACGCGCCGACTGCACCTCCAGCTTGTTGAACCAGGCCCGCGCAGCATCCAGCACGGCATACGGCTGCAGCACTCGAAACCAATCCCCCTCACGCCTGAAGCTGTAGTTGAGCTCGTAAGCCAGCCCCCAGCCCTTGTCACCGCTGGCCTGGTCACGAGGGTAGCCACGCCCGAAATTCTGCCCACCGAACACCACCCGTTCACTGTCGGGCAGGCTGTCATTGCTCCAGTAACCCGCCGCCGAGGCCACGCCCTGCCAATGCTCGGTGAAGTCGTCGCTCTGCAGGCCAGACAGGCGCAAGCGCAGAAAGTCCAGGTCGTCGCCGCCGTTGCTGCGCGCACCGAAATGGTCCAGGCCCTGGTACACCCCGCCACTCACAATGCGCAGGCGCCGGGCCTCTGCCTTGCGCCAGTCGACCTCGAACGACAGCGCACGGACATTGGTCTCGCTGTCCATCTGCCGGGGCGCGCCCACCCACTGGTAGTCGATGCGGTCCTTGACCATGTAGATGCGCCCCACCGCCTCCAGCCACTCGTTCGCAGAAACGATCAGCGGCTGGCTCAGGCCAACCGAATAGCGCTCACTGTCCCGCTGCTGGAGCAAGTCATCGCCATTGGCCAGGCGAATCCGCGTGCGCGGTTCACTGCGATAGCGCGAGGCCGACAGCAGCAACTGCGAGCCTTCATCGTCGACGAACTGGGCATAGTCCAGGCGATAGTAGTGCGCCTTGTCCTCACCCGGCGGCAGCAGCACGCTGGCGCTCAGTTGCTCGGCGTAACGGGTCTGGGCATTGCTGCTGGCTCCCAGCAGTGCCTGCAGGTCATCGCGGCTGCCGTCGTTGAGCTGGGCAGTACCGGTGAACGGTTTGCGCAGGGCCCGGACAACCATCCGGGCGCGCCCGTCGGCAGTGCCCGGCGCAAGGACCTGCGCCTGGGCAGTGACACCGGGGATACGGCCGATCAGGCCGGTATAGCGCTCCAGGCTCGCCCGGGTCAGTGGCCGCTCGGTCATCAGTTTGTCCATCAACTGAGCCAGGTAGCCGCGCGCCGGGCCGATGTCGCCCTCGATCTGGTAATCGCCAATGTAGCCTTCCACCAGCACCACCCGCACTCGCCCCTCGCTGAAGTCCTGGGGCGGCAGCAAGGCGTATGAAAGCAGATAGCCGTCCTGCCGATAGCGCTGGGTAAGTCTGTCGGTCAGCCCGACCAGTTCGCCCAGGCTGACCTGCCGGCCGATCAACGGCTGGTAGTGTTCGCGCAAGTCGCTCAAGGGGTAGACGGTGCCCCCTTCGAAACGCACCTTGTGCACCTGCACCGGCGTGCTCGTCGCCAGCGCTGGCTGCTGCAGCGCACTCGGCGCGGGCAATTGCAGGGCCGGCGCAGCGGGGCGGTAGGCATCCATCGGCAGGTTCGGCGTGGGCAGGTGTGCTTCGATCCGACTGCTGTCGAGGAAACCCGGCAGCGGGGCAGCGCGGACCAGGCAGCCCCAGCACACCAGTAACATCACCAGCAGTGGACGCATGCGGACGCTCCCTGATCCCGAAGGTGCGAGAGTGCCCGTTGCTCACCCCCGCCACAGCAAGCGTAGGTGCCGCGATTGCAATCAGCCACCAGGCCAGGCCCCGCTGGATCACTCGCTGACCTGGAACTCCACACGCGCGGTTTCGCCGCTCTCGTCCAGCGCACTGAGCTCGATGCGCCCGGCCTGTTCGAAGCGCACCAGCAAGCTGTCCTGCCCGCGCGTTTCGCCCAGCGGCTGGCCATTCATGAACCACCAGCGCTGCCCGCCACCGCCCAGCGCCGACACCCGCACCTGCAGCGGCTCGCTGTTGGTGGCCGGGCGGCGCAGGTTGTCACCCGGGCGCACACCAACGATCGACAGCGGCGGTGCGCTGGCCGCCACCTGCGGTGGGCAGCTCGTGTCCACGGCCGGCAGCCGCGCCGCACGCTGTTCGATGCGCGGCAGCCAGGGCTCAAGCGGTGCCGGCCACAGGGCAATGTCACGGGCCTTGGCGCCCGGGCAACCGACATCGACGCGCAGCCCCTGGTCGTTGACCCATACCCTGTCGCGCAGGCCCAGGCCCAGCGGCTGGTCGGCGGCCTGCAAGGTGGGTGGCGTGGTGTTGTCGAGGGTCCAGGCGAAGCGCTGGCGGCGGCAGTTTGGGTCCTGGCGGTTCATCGGCTGGCCCAGCGGCCAGCAGATCGCCGCAACGCCCACCGAGTCCGGCACGGCTTCCACCGGCAGGCGGATGCCGCGCTGGGTATCACGGTTGCTCAGCAGGTCGTGCACCTGCAGCATCAGCGGCGCCGCCGAGGCCAGGCCGAACTGGCCCGGTACCGGCGTGCCGTCGGGGCGGCCGATCCACACGCCGATCAGGTAGCGCGGGCCGACGCCCACCGACCAGGCATCACGAAAGCCATAGCTGGTCCCGGTCTTCCAGGCCAGTTGCGGGCGCTGCACCAGCTCGGCGTGGGGGTCGCGGTCAGGGCGTGCCAGGCCGCTGAGAATACGCCGGGTGATCCATGCCGAACCCGGTGACAGCAGGCGCTGCTCCAGCAGCGGGTCCTGCGGTTGCAGGCGGATCTTCGCGCTGCGCCCCTCACGGGCGAAGGCGGCATAGCCGCCGACCAGGTCTTCCAGCCGGCTGCCGGCCCCCCCGAGGATCAACGACAGGTTCGGCTCGGCCAAGGGTGGCAATACCAATGGCACGCCGCCCATGCGCATCTGTGCGGCGAAGCGTTTCGGCCCGTAGGCTTCGAGCAACTGCACCGCCGGCAGGTTGAGCGACAGCGCCAGCGCCGAGCTGGCCGACACCGGGCCACTGAAGCCCATGGAGAAGTTACCCGGGCGGTAATCGCCATAGCGCCGCGGCACATCCTGCAGCAGCGACTCGGAGTGGATCAGGCCATCGTCCATGGCCATGGCATAGAGGAAGGGTTTGAGGGTCGAGCCGGGCGAACGCAGGGCATGGATCATGTCGACATGCCCGAAGCGGCGCTCGTCGCCGATGTCGATCGAGCCAAGATAGGCACGTACCGCCATGCTCTGCGTCTCCACCACCAGCAGCGCCGCCGAGGTGCGCTCGGGCAGGCGCGCACGCCAGCCCAGCAGCAGGTCTTCCAGGCGCCGCTGCAGGGCGGCGTCGAGGGTGGTGCGGATCAATGGCGGGCTGTCCGGCGTGTTCAGGCGCCGGGCCAGCAGCGGCGCCAGCGCCGGTTCCTGGCGCGGGGCGAGCAGCAAGGGCTCCTCACGCGCCTCGGCAATGCGCTGTGCCGGCCACACCTGGTATTCGTCCAGGCGCTGCAGCACCTTGTCGCGGGCACGTTGGGCGCGCTGCGGATGGCGGTCGGGGCGCAACCGGCTCGGCGCCTGGGGCAACACCGCGAGCAACGCGGCTTCGGCCGGCGTCAAGTGTTTCGGTGATTTGCCCAGGTAAGCCCAACTGGCGGCCGCCACCCCCTGCAAGGTACCGCCGAAGGGTGCGCGGTTGAGGTAGATCTGCAGGATGTCGCGCTTGGACAGGTGCCACTCCAGCTGCGCCGTGCGCCACAGCTGGCGCAGCTTGCCCGCCAGGGTACGGTCATGTGGGTCGAGCAGGCGCGCCACCTGCATCGACAAGGTGCTGCCGCCGGACACCACGCGCCCGCCGCGCAGGTTGAGCCAGGCCGCACGGGCCAGGGCCATGGGGTTGACCCCTGGATGGTGATAGAACCAACGGTCCTCGTAGCCGAGCAAAGCCTCCAGGTACAGCGGCGAAACCTCGTCCGGGCTGACCGGATAGCGCCATACGCCATCGGCATCGGCGAAGCGCCACAGCGGTGTACCATCCTCGGCCAGCACCACCCGCGCCAGGTCGTCGCCCGGCATCGGCAGCGGCCAGATGCGGTCGGCCAACCACAACAGGGCGATGACCAGCAACAGGCCGACGGCGCCGCGCCGCAGGACGCTCATCAGGCGTGGCCGGGCTAAGCTTGGCATCGGGAACCGACCGGGCCGGGTGATGGCCAAAGGCTTGGAACCACCGATTCGTTCATCAGGAAGCAACTATGCATGTAGAAGGTTTTTTCGAGTGGCTGGGCCAGGTACTGGGGTCGGTGATCCGTTTCATCGTCGATGGCCTGAGCGGGTTATTCAACCTGCTGGCCAATGCCGGTGGCAACTTCATCGATGGCCTGGCACGCACCTTGGGCATGGACACTTCGCTGGTCAGCATCCTTGCCCTGATCGTTGGCCTGATGCTGCTGTACTCGGCGGTGCGCGCGTTCATGCGGGCATCGATCATTCTCGGGATCATCTGGGCGTTGCTGGGGTTGTGGGTGTTGAGTTGGGTGGTGCACTAGCGATACGCCTGTGAGTGCGGGCCTAGGTGGGAGCGGGCTTGCCCCGCGATAGCGTAAGCAGGAACGGCATCGTCGCCTGATATCACGCTATCGCGGGGCAAGCCCGCTCCCACGAGTTATTTCCTGTGCTGCCTCAGCGAGCGCGCACCACCATTTCGCCCTGGCTCTCGCCTACTGCCTGCACGTTCGGCCGGTACATCGACTCCACTTGCGGCGGCGGGATGCGGTAGCTGCCCGGGGTCACCGCACGCGCCAGGTACAGCAGGTGGGTGGTGCCGTAGCTGTCGAGCTTGAGCGCCGCCACGTAGCGGTCGTCGCGGTACTCCTGGTGCACTACGCTGGCGTTCTGCATCGACTCGCGCCACTGCTTCACCGCGCTGCTGGCGTTGTCCAGGCTGGCGGCGCTCTGCGCCAGGTTCTGGTTCTCAAGCTCCAGCCCCGCCGGCAGCAGGTCCACCACCAGAGCATCCGGCACGCGGTCCTGGGCCTTGAGCGCCAGGTGCACCAGCACCAGGTCGCCACTGCGCAGGCTGCGTACATCCAGCGCTTGGCCATTCATGCCCAGGTACTCGCGGCGGATTTCCAGGCCGTTGCCGCTGGCGGCCGGGGCCTGGCGCGGGTAGCCCGACAGTGTCAGCTGCTGGTACAGGGTGTCGCTGCCTTCGTTCTGCACCGTCAGTGGCGAGGCCAGCAGCGGGCCTTCGAGCTTCATGCCCGAATCGCTGTTGCTGAACTCACGCACCTCGCCGGCGCTGTCCAGGCGGGCCTTCCAGCTGCCCTCCGGCTTGCCCAGCAGGCCACGGCCGGCGAGGAACAGGGCATTGCGCTCCTGGGTCGACAGCCAGCGGTTGGCCGCCAGCTCGTCAGACAGCGCGAACAAACGCTGGTCGACCTGGTTACCCGCCAGGTTGTTCTCCTGCAACAAGGCGAGGATCAGCGCCTGGTCACGCAGCGCGCTGCCATAGTCGGCCATCCAGCCCTTGCTGCGGCTGACCGCCAAGCCCGCCTGCAACGCCTGCTGCGAACGCGGCTTGTCACCCATCTTGTCCAGCGCCACTGCCAGTTGCACCAACGGCAGGCCGGAGCGGGCATCGCTGCGCCGGTCGAACAGGCTGCGCAAGGCACCCAGCGGCGCCTGTTGGCTGCCCGCCAGCACCAGTGCGGCGTAGGCCTGCACGGCAAAGCGGGTGTGTTCGGCGTTCTGGCTGTAGTCGACCTCGATCAGGTTGCGCTCCTGCACATAACGCAGCAGGCGCTCGCTGGCCTTCTTCAGGACTTCGGCCGGCACCCCGTAGCCTTGCTCGCGGGCGCGCAGCAGGAAGTCGGTGACGTAGGCGGTCAGCCAGTACTCTTCCTCGCTGTCCGAACTCCACAGGCCGAAGCTACCGTTGTAGCGCTGCATGCCCAGCAGGTGCTCGATGCCCATTTCGATCTTGCGCTTGCGCACATCGGCCGGCTCGCCCTTGATGCCCAGGCGCTTGAGGCTGTCGGCATCGGCGTACAGCGAGGGGTACAGGCCACTGGTGGTCTGCTCCAGGCAGCCATAGGGGTAGGCTTCCAGGGCGCGGATCTGCTCGGCCAGGTTCAGCGGCGGGCGGCTCGACAAGGCCAGCGTGGCCTCCAGGCCCGCGGGCTCGAACTCGGCCAGGTCGCTGCCCGGCAGGCTCCACGGCTGGTCCTTGAGGGCCACGCGGTAGTGCTTGAGCATCGCCGGGTAGGCCGGGCGGATGCCCAGGGTCCATTCACGCTCGAAGGCGTTGGCCGGCTCGCCCGGCAGTTGCAGGCCATTGACCTGCACCCGCACCTTGCCCTGGCCGAGGCCGCCCTGGGCCTGTACCGGGATCATCAAGATGGTGCGCTGGCCTTCGCCGAGCGTGACGTTTTGCTGGGCCCCGCCCAGCAGATTCAACTGGCCTTCACCGATCACCTGCACCGCCAATTGCTGCGGGCGGCCAGACAGGTTGGCCAGGTCCAGCGCCAGGCTGGTGCGGTCACCACCGGCAAGGAAGCGCGGCGCCGACAGCTCGGCAATCAGCGGCGCGGCCACCACCGTCTTGCCTTCGGCCATGCCGAAGTGCTCCTCGGTCCAGGCCTGGGCCATCAGGCGCAGTTCGCCGTTGAAGTCGGGGATGTCGACCGTGGCCTGGCCTTCGCCCTTTTCATCCAGCGTCACCGGCAGGCTCTGCTGGGCAACGATGGTCACCGTGGTGTTGGGGCGCTTGCCGCCCTTGGCCATGGCCGCGTCACCACCGAATGCCAGGCTGGCCAGGCGGCCCTGGCCGGCTTCGATCAGCTGGCCGTAGATGTCCAGCTGGTCGGCGCCGTAGGCCTTGCGGCCGAACAGGCTGGCGAACGGGTCGGGGGTCTTGAAGTCGGTGATGTTGAGAATGCCCACGTCCACCGCGGACAGCAGCACATGCACCTGCTTGGGCACGCTGCCGTCGGCGTTGACGGCCTTGAACTTCACGGTCAGCGGCTGTTTAGGGCGCATCTTCTCCGGCGCCTGCAGGCTCACCGCGAGCTTGCGCTCGGCGCGGTCCAGCGGCAGGTGCAGCACACCTACGGCGCGCTTGGGGGTGGCATTGGCCTTGCGCTCGCCCGGGCGAATCACCAGGGCGCTGATGTACAGGTCATGGCGTGCCCACTTCTTGTCCAGCTCGACCTCGAAGGTCTTGCCTTCGGCCGGCACGTCGATTTCCTGCCACCACAGCGGGCCGTCGGCGGACTCGATCATCAGGTAGCCGGAGCCTGCGGCCGGTGGAGTGACGGTGACCTTGGCAGTACCCCCTTCCTTGTACGCAGGCTTGTCCAGGGCGATCTTCACCTGGTCGGGGCGCACCGCGCCGCCTTCGGCGTTGTCCTGGGCGCGGTAGCCCGCCCAGAAACGCGCACTCGACACCAGGCCGGTCTGCGGGTCTTCCACCTCGACGCGGTACGGGCCCCACTCCACCTGGAAGTTCAGCTTGGCGGTGGAGCCGGCCTTGACGCTGATGGTCTCCTCGTTCTGGGTGAGGAATTTTTCGTTGTAGTTGTAGCTCCAGCCGTCGCTCTGGGAGTAGTTCCAGTAGTAGTCGCGGCGCTCACGGATCAGGCGCACCTTGAGGTCGTTGGCGGCGAGCTTGTTACCGTTCTGGTCGGCGACCAGGAACTCGAACTCCACCGGGCCGTCGCCGTCGGTCTCTTCACCGTCGAACAAGCCACGCAGGCCCGGCAGGCGCTCGGCGGGCCAGATCGGCTGTTCCAGGCGGCGGGTGATCGGCCGGCCTCCGGACTCCTGCAGGCTGGCCTGCACGGTCAGTTGCAGTGGCGAACGCGCTTCGCTCCAGCGGCTTTCGATATCGATACGGGCCTTGCCGGCCTGGTCGAGGGTGACTTCGTCCAGCTCCAGGTCCTGGTTCAGCTCGGTCTCGGTGACCGCGCCGAACTGGTAGCCCGGCAGCGCCTTCACCGCTTCGCGCAGCGGGCGCACGTAGGCCTGGCCACTGAGGCGGTTGCCGGCCGCCGGGGCGCCGTAGAGGTAACGGCCATTGACCTGGATGGTGGCGGTCTGCTCGGGCGACAGCGGTTTGCCGCTGCCCTTGAGCTCCAGCGCCAGGCGCTCGGGGAGGAAGTCCTCGACGAGGAATTCGTAGACCTGTTTGCGGCCACCCCCTAAGTCCAGCAGCAGTTGCCAGCGGCCGGTTGGGGCTTCCGTGGCCAGTTGCAGCTGGTACTGGAACAGGCCGTTCTGGTCGGCCTCCCAGACGAACTTGCGGCTCACCTGCTCATCCGGGCGACGCACTTCGACGCTGACCGGCTGGGCCTTGACCGGCTTGCCGTCCTGGTCGCGCAACAGGCCGTTGAGCAACACGGTTTCGCCTGGGCGATACAGGTCGCGCGGGCCGAAGATGAAGAACTGCAGCGGGTTGGCCTGGGGGCCGGTGATGTCGAATTCGGCCAGGTCCAGCGCAGCGGTGTTCAGGCGCAGCAGGGTGGTGTGCACGCCCTGGGTGGCGATCAGGGTGTCGGCCTTGGCGGTGATCGGCAGTTGCGCGTGGCCGTCGCCGTCGGTCTTGGCCTGCGCCAGCAGCTTGCCCTTGTCGTCGTGCAGTTCGAGGGTCACGTCCTTGAGGGCCTTGCCGCCTTCCAGGGCCTGGGTGAAGACGTCCAGGCGGTCGCGGTAGCGGTGGGCAGAGACGCCGATGTCACTCAGGGTGAACAGGGTCGCCGGCTGCGAATAGTCGTAGGTGCCCGAGGCACGCATCACGGCGAGGTACACCCCCGGCTCCTGCAACGGCTTGATCCCGGCGATCGGCAGCAGCACGGTCTCGCGGGTGTTGCGCGCAGGGTTGAGGTCGAAGCGGCCGCCGTAGACCAGCTCGGCCATGTCCAGGGTTTCCTTGGACTGGTAGTAGTACAGGCTGCTGTTACGGCCCCAGTTGGCCAGGAAGGTCGAGAGCATCTCGGGCTTGACCCGGAAGAACTCGACATCGACCTTGGGCACGTTCAGGGCAATCACCGGCAGGCCTTCGGCCAGGCGGGTCGGCAACAGCGAGCCACGGCTGGCGAAGCCCACGGTGGGCTGCATGTCGCGGGTTTCGAAGCGGCTGACCGATTCGCTGGCGAGCGCATTGCCGTTGACCGCCAGCAGGCCCTTGTCGATGGTCAGGACCATCTTGCGCTGCGGTTCCAGGTGGCGCAGGCGCAGCTCCATCTGGTTGTCGGAGAGCTCCCAGGCGCCGTCGACCTTGCCCTTGACAGTGTCGACCAGGTGCAGCTTGGCGGCGAAGTCCTGGTTGGCGTCCAGCGGCGCGGACAGGCTGACCGACAGGGTGCTGGCACCGTCGAGCTGCACTTCCGAGACATCCAGCACGTTGAGTTCACGGCCGGCGTAGCGCTTGGCGAGCACCGCCGGGTCTTCGCGCTTGGCCGCCTTGGTTTCGGCGGGCGCGGCAGCAGTGGCGGCTTCGGTAGGCGCCTGTGGTTTCTCCGGTGTGGAGGAATCACAGGCACTGAGCAGGGCCAGCGCGCAGGCCAGCAACAATCCTTTGTTGAGCATTTGAGAGTGAACTCTTCGGCAGCGTGTACGTGAGGGGGGCAACTATAGCGCAACGCTGCCGGGGTTACCCGACCGCGCGCGGCAAGTGAGACCCTGTTCGCGCCGATTGGTTGCCGGGCCGGTACAATCCGTTCGGCAATCGCGGGGCAAGCCCGCTCCCACGCCATGCTGATGTCACTCGTGGGAGCGGGCTTGCCCCGCGATTGCAATACCGCACTCACGCAGGAGCCCGCATGCCCCCTCTGTCCACCGCCTGGCACCACCGCCCCACCCACCGCAAGATCTGGGGCCTGGCCGCGCCGATGATCCTGTCCAACATCTCGGTGCCACTGGTGGCGCTGGTCGACAGCACGGTGATCGGCCACCTGCCCCATGCCCATCAGCTGGGCGCGGTGGCCGTCGGCGCCACGCTGTTCACCTTCATGGTCGGCCTGATGGGTTTCCTGCGCATGGGCTCCACCGGCTTCGCCGCCCAGGCTGCCGGCCGTGCCGACGGCGCTGCGCTGCGCCAGGTGCTGGTGCAGGGGTTGTTGCTGGCACTGGCGTTCGCCGTGCTGATCGGCCTGCTGGCCCTGCCCTTCAGCCAGTTGGCGCTACAGGCGATACAGCCCAGTGCCGCCTTGCACGAGTCCACCGAAGCCTTCTTCCACACCCGCCTGTTCGGCCTGCCGGCAGCCCTGGCCAGCTACGCCCTGGTCGGCTGGTTCCTCGGCACCCAGAACGCCCGGGCGCCGCTGGCGATCCTGCTGACTACCAACCTGCTCAACATCGCCCTGAACCTGTGGTTCGTGCTGGGCCTGGACTGGGGCGTGATCGGCTCGGCCCGGGCCTCGGTGATCGCCGAATGGAGCGGTGCGCTGCTGGGCCTGGCCCTCACCCGCCCGGCGCTGCGCGCCTACCCCGGGCACATTGCCTGGGCCGCGCTGCAACGCTGGCAGGCCTGGCGGCCGCTGCTGGCGGTCAACCGCGATATCTTCCTGCGCAGCCTGGCACTGCAACTGGTGTTCCTGCTGCTGACCTTGCAGGGCGCGCGCCTGGGTGAGGCGACGGTGGCGGCCAATGCCCTGCTGCTCAACGGCCTTTTGCTCACCGCCTATGCCCTCGACGGCCTGGCCCATGCGGTGGAGGCTCTGTGCGGCCATGCCATTGGCGCGCGCGACCGCGACAGCCTGCGCCGTGCACTGGTGGTGGCCTGCGGCTGGTCGCTGATCGTCAGCCTGGGCTTTGCCGTGCTGTTCCTGTTGGGCGGGCATTTGTTCATCGACCTGCAAACCGATATCGCCAGCGTGCGTGAGGCGGCGTATCCGTACTTGCCGTATCTGGCGCTGCTGCCGCTGATCGCGGTGTGGAGTTACTTGCTGGATGGGTTGTTCATTGGCGCCACGCGGGCGCGGGAGATGCGCAATGCGATGCTGGTGTCGGTGCTGCTCGCCCTGCCCTTTGCGCTGGGGTTGAGCGGGTTGGGCAACCATGGGTTGTGGTTGGCCTTCTTGCTGTTCATGGCGTTGCGGGCGGTGACGCTGGGATGGGTGGGGTGGCGGTTGATGCTCAAGAAACAGTGGGTGTAAAAGCAAACAAATTGCAAAGTATATGGTATTGACTCAGACGTCCAAGAAGCTCAAAACGCAAGTCCCACGGAGGGGATCACCTATAAAACATTGAGCAAGGAGCCAACATGTACCCTCCTCCAGCCCCGCCAGGGGTATCCATTACCAGTAATCTTCACTCGGCCAGCATGGAAAGGCATTACTTCAAAAACGGTGGCACTGCATTTCTCTTGTCGTGGTTCTATAGCAAAGTACGCAACCGCGGCGAATGGGATTACAAGCAACACGGCCGCAAGTACGAAGCATTCGGAAATTTCAATTACGGTGCATGCGGGACGGCTGCTGGAATTTCACCAGAGACCTTGTTGAGGGGAGCGGGATGGGCCCAAGGACGTGCGGGAACAAGTAATCCAGCTTTCGGTAATTGGTGGGGAGACGTGCCGTATGGCGATGACCCGAGCGACCAAGAGTGGATCCAGGCAGGTATCGACTATGCAAAATCGTTGGGCTATTAAATGGCTGACTGGAGTGTTGGGAGGGGTAGCACTGGCACAAGCCCTATGGATCTGGATCCCGACAGCAGAACCACGGTTGGACAAGCTGATTCGCTCAACCCCCATCGGCACCCATAGCGCTATCTATGAAGTACTGAGCGATAGCAGTGGCGCGACAGTACCGCTAACTTACCTGTATTTCATTGCCAACCGCCAAGAAAACGAGCATCTGATACTCGAAGAGCTTCGGAAACGCTCTCCTTTCCTGATCACAAAACAAGCAGACGCAGTTAAAAAAGTCGAGGGTCTGAAAGTACAAGCTCGAACCCATGACACTGTTTATCGATACACGAGCATTGCCCTTCTCAAGGAAGGTGAAAAAGCGCTTCCCGTCATCATTGAGCTCACCGCTACAGCCGATACTGAGCAATAAAACCAAGGGGCCGCTATGCGGCCCCTTGGTTCATATCAGGAGGACAAGTACGAAGACCGGGTCAGCCCCAGGCGCAACGCATCCAGGAACTGGGTCCGCTCGCGCGCACTGATCTTGGCGCTGGCCACCTTGTCGCGGTAGTGAGTCATCAACTCCTCCGGCGACAGGTGCACGTAGCGCAGCATGTCCTCGATGGTGTCGTGGGTCTCGATACCGGCGTGGTACACGCTGCCATCGGCATTCTGGTAGATGTTCACCGAGTCGGTGTCACCGAACAGGTTGTGCATGTCACCCAGGATCTCCTGGTAGGCACCGACCAGGAACACGCCCAGCAGATAGTCCTCGCCCTCCTTGACCGCATGCACCGGCATGCTGGTCTCGATGCTCTGCTCGTCGACGTACTGGTTGATCTTGCCGTCGGAGTCACAGGTCAGGTCCTGCAGCACCGCGCGGCGCAGCGGCTCTTCGTCCAGGCGGTGCAGCGGGATGATCGGCAGCACCTGGCCGATGGCCCAGGTGTCCGGCAGGCTCTGGAACACCGAGAAGTTGCAGATGTACTTGTCGGCCAGCTTGTCGTTCAGTTCGTCCAGCACCTGGCGGTGCGAGCGCTGGCGGGCCTTGAGCGAGTTGTGCAGGCGGCGGCACACGGCGAAGTAGCACTGCTCGGCCAGGGCTTTCTCGGCCAGGGTCAGCTTGCCGTCAGCGTACTGCGCAGCCACGTCGCCCATGTAGTGGGTGGCGCGCCAGTAGGTCTCGGTGACCATCTCGATGTCGGTCGGGCCCAGCAGGTCGGCCAGCCACTGCACGGTCTCGGGCAGGCTTTCCTTGTTCTCGATGCGCGGCACTTCGTCGTTGTGGCTCTCGACGTCGGTCACCTGGATCACCAGCATGGCGTGGTGCGCGGTCAGCGAACGGCCACTCTCGGAGAAGATGTGCGGGTGCGGCAAGCCCTGCGCGTCGCAGAACTCCTTGAGCATGCCGACCACCACGCCGGCATAGTCGTCCATGTCGTAGTTGATCGAGCTGGCGTTGCGCGAGTGGGTGCCGTCGTAGTCGACGCCCAGGCCACCGCCGACGTCGATATGGTCCACCGGCAGGCCCAGGGCGCGCAGTTCGCCGTAGTAGCGAATCGCTTCCTTGAAACCGTGCTGGTAGTCGGCCAGGTTGGCGATCTGCGAGCCCATGTGGAAGTGCAGCAGGCGGATGCCCTGGTCCAGCTTGGCCTCACGGAAGCGCTGCACCACCGAGATCAGCTGAGCGGCGGACAGGCCGAACTTGGACTTCTCGCCACCGGTGTCGGCCCACTTGCTCGACGCCAGCGACGACAGGCGCACGCGCAGGCCGACCTGCGGCTTCACCTTGAGCTCGGCGGCCTCTTCGATCACCAGGGCGACCTCGGATTCCTTCTCGATCACGATGAACACGTTGTGGCCGAGCTTCTGGCCCATCAGTGCCAGGCGAATGAACTCACGGTCCTTGTAACCATTGCAGACGATGGTGCCGCCTTTCGGCGCCAGCGCCAGCACCGCCAGCAACTCGGGCTTGGAGCCGGCTTCCAGGCCGATGGAAACGTTCTGGGTGGCGATGATGTTCTCGACCACCGCCTCCTGCTGGTTGACCTTGATCGGGTACAGCGCGGTGTACTGGCTCTGGTATTCCAGGCGCGCGATGTTGGCGTCGAACGCACCGGTCAGCTGGCGCACGCGGTCCTGCAGGATGTCCGGGAAGCGCACCAGCAGCGGCAGCGACAAGCCGCTCTGGCGCAGTTCATCGACCTGTTCGAACAGGTCGATCGGGGCGCTGCCCGGGCCGTTGGGGCGCACTTCGACGCGCCCGGCTTCATTGATGGCGAAATAACCCGCGCCCCAATGGCGGATGCCGTAAACACTGCGGCTGTCCGCCACGGTCCATTGGCTACCATCGTCTTTGCGTGTGCGTCGTACGGACATTCAAGTCCCCTATGGATAAGTCGAAGACACTGCCCCGCAAGGGGCGGGCGCAGTGTAGAAGCTGAAAATGACGATTCGTCCGTGCCCGCAGGTAGACCGCGCGCACAGAACCGAGTTTAGAAAGCCTTGGGCAAAAATCCCGTGACGGCCTCAGCCGCCGGACTTTTTCGCCTTGAAACCCTGCTTGGTCAGCTCGCCGAGCAACAGCTCGACGTGGTCGCCCTGGATCTCGATGACCCCGTCCTTGAGCGCGCCGCCGGTGCCACAGCGGCGCTTGAGGGCGGTGGCGAGCTCCTTGAGCTGGTCCAGGGGCAGCGGCACACCAGTGATCGTGGTGACGGTCTTGCCACCGCGGCCTTTGCTTTCGCGGCGTACGCGGGCGATACCATCGCCTTCGGGGATGACGTGCTGGCTGCAGATGCAGGCGTCCACCGGCTTGCCACAGTCAGGGCAGTGCCGACCGGCATCGGTGGAGTAAACGAGACCGCCAAGGGCGGCGAAGGAAGAAGCTTTCTTGGTCACTTTTGTGCCTCTGTGCTGAGGACAAAAACTGGCCGACGGGAGCCGACCGCGAAGCCCCACTCTGGCAGGGGCGGCGCTACTGCCGCAAGGTTGTGCGGCAGCCCGAAAAGGGCGCGCAGTGTAACGATAAATCAGGCGCTTGCTAAGTACAGGATTGCGCCAATTTACGAATGTTTTGCGACCTCATCGCGGGGCAAGCCCGCTCCCACGTGGTCAAGCCACGACGTGGGAGCGGGCTTGCCCCGCGATCGGTCAGATCAGGCCAGCCTTGTAGCGCTGCAACGCCGCCAGCGAGTCCGGGCAATAGGGCAGTGACGCACTTTCCAGCTCGGCCTGTTCGACCGGGATGAACCGCGCCTCGCTCACCTCTTCGGGCTGCAAGCGCAGCGCCCCGTCCCACACCGCCGAAAACACCGCGCACCACAGCCGGTTGCCCGGCTGGTCGAAGTAGAACTTCTCGTGGAAGCGCAACGCAACGCCGCTCACCCCCAGCTCTTCTTCCAGTTCTCGGGCAGCCGACTCGGCATAGTTTTCATCAGCCCCGACCATCCCCCCCGCCGCCACATCCCAATACCCGGGATACAGTGCCTTGCTCAGGGTACGCCGGTGCACGCACAAGTCGCCGGCACTGTTGAACAGCAGGATGAAGGTACAGCGCCCGATCAGGCCGCGCTCACGCAGCTCGGCCCGCGGCAAGGCGCCGAGCGGCTGGTCGTGGTCATCCACCCAGGCCACTCGTTCGGCGTCGGAGGCCGCGCGGTGCGCGACCTCTTCAGGGCTGATGGTCATGTCAGCCCTGGGACAGCAGCTGGCGCAGGTCGATGACCGCGGCGTTAGCCCGGGAAATGTAGTTGGCCATGACCAGCGAGTGGTTGGCCCACATGCCGAAGCCGCTGCCGTTGAGCACCATCGGGCTCCACAGCGCTTCCTGGGACGCTTCCAGCTCACGGATGATCTGGCGCACGCTGACCGTGGCGTTCTTCTTCGCCAGCACGTCGGCAAAGTCGACCTCGATGGCGCGCAGCAGGTGCGACAGCGCCCACGCCTGGCCACGGGCCTCGTAGAACACGTTGTCGATCTGCAGCCACGGGGTTTCGACCACTTCTTCATCGACCTGGGGCGCCTGGCCCGGGGCCACCGACTCGGTCTTCAGGGTGTTGTTGAGCTTGACCCGGCCAACGCTGGCCGACAGCCGTTGCGACAGCGAACCCAGGCGGGTGGCGACGTCACCCAGCCAGTTGTTGAGGTTGTCGGCACGGGTATAGAAGATCGCGCCCTGGTCGCCCTTGGCCAGACGGTTCTGGTAGCGGCCAAGCGACTTGATGCCCTCTTCGAACTCCGACTCGCTCGACGGCAGGATCCAGCTCTTGTTGTCGAAGTTGAAGCGCGGCTCGGCCTTGGCCAGGTCGGCGTCTTCGGTGGACTGCGACTGCGAACGGGCGAAGTCCTTGCGCAAGGCGCGGGACAAATCGCGAACCTGGACCAGCACGCCATATTCCCAGCTCGGCATGTTGTCCATCCACAGCCCTGGCGGGAAGCGGTCGTTGGAGATGTAGCCACCCGGCTTGTCGAGCAGGGTGCCGGCCACGGTCTTGAGGGTTTCGACGGTGGTGTAGCCGACCACCATCTGCTGGCCGTTGCGCTCGGCAGCGGCCTGGGCATTCTGCTGCACCGGGAACAGTGCCGGCTCCTCGCTCCAGTACCAGCCCAGGCCCAGGCAGACCAGCAGGTACAGACCGATCAGGGTCCCCAAGGCGCGGCTCCAGAGGCCGCCAAGATAGCTACGGGTGGCCGAGCCACGGGCTTGCACCCGCTCGCGAGGCTCGGCTTTGGCCTCGCGGTTTTTCCAATCCAGCATGGCATTGTCCTTGATCAGTGAAGACGGTACAGGGCTTGGACCTCTGGTTGGCGCCAGGGTGCCACGGCAAGCCCGCGTGGCAGCACTATAAAGCAGACGCCGCCATTCGTATAAGCGACCAACGGGTCGGCAACTGAATAATCGTCCCCAAACACTTTGTTGACCCTGGGCACTCGCTTGTCGGAAAAGCGGTGCTAGCATAGAGCCATCACTGAACCTGCACCTCCTCTACTAACAAGCAGTCAGGACATGACCCAGCCAGCCGACCCGAGCCACGAGCGCCTCAAGCAGCATTTTGCCCAGCGGGTCATCCACCAGGCCCGGCAGATCCTCGAAATCTGGCAGCGCCTGCAGCGTGGGGAATGGTCGAGCGCCGGCCTGGGCGAGCTGGGCGAAGCCAACCTGCGGCTGCAGCGCTACGCCGAACGCTTCGAACAACCCGAGCACGGCAACCTGTCCACGGCCATCGGCCAGACGCTGCGGGCGATCGAAGCCAACAGCGCACGGCTCAACTCCGAACTGATCGCTGAACTCAACCGCTTGATGCAGCGCCTGTCGCGCACCGGCCTGCGCAAGGGCGACCAGCTCGACAATGTGCCGCTGCCGCCCCTGCGCAAACCGGTGTACATCGTCCTGCAGGACCATGAGCGCGCCGAGCGTCTGGCCCAGCAGCTGGAGTTCTTCGGCCTGACCGTGCAGGCCCTGTTCAGCGCCAACGCCTTCCAGGCGTCGATGAGCGAGCGCCTGCCGGCGGCCATCATCATGGACGTGGACTTCACCGGCCCCGGCGCCGGCCTGCAACTGGCGGCCCAGGCCCAGCAAGGGTTGGAGCAGCACATTCCGCTGCTGTTCTTCAGCCTGCACGAAACCGACACCCCCACCCGCCTGGCCGCCGTGCGCGCCGGCGGCCAGGAATTCCTCACCGGCACCCTGGAAGCTTCCAGCCTGCTGGAAAAAGTCGAACTGCTGACCAGCGCCACCCAGTACGACCCGTTCCGGGTGCTGGTGATAGACGACTCACGCGCCCAGGCCCTGCACACCGAGCGCCTGCTCAACAGCGCCGGGATCATCACCCGCACGCTCACCGAGCCGATCCGCACCATGAGCGAGCTGGCCGACTTCCAGCCCGACCTGATCATCCTCGACCTGTACATGCCCGCCTGCACCGGCCCGGAGCTGGCCAAGGTGATCCGCCACAACGACCGCTATGTCAGCGTGCCGATCATCTACCTGTCGGCCGAGGACGACCTGGACAAGCAGCTCGACGCCATGAGCGAAGGCGGCGACGACTTCCTCACCAAGCCGATCCGCTCACGCCAGCTGATCACCACCGTGCGCAACCGCGCCGCCCGTGCCCGCCACCTCAAGGCGCGCATGGTCCGCGACAGCCTCACAGGGCTGTACAACCACACCCACATCCTGCAATTGCTCGAAGACTGCAGCTTCCGCGCCCGGCGCGAGGAGCAGCCGCTGTGCTTCGCCATGCTCGACATCGACCATTTCAAGAAAATCAACGACCGCCATGGCCACCCCATGGGCGACCGGGTGATCAAGAGCCTGGCGCTGTTCCTCAAGCAACGCCTGCGCAAGACCGACTTCATCGGCCGTTATGGCGGCGAGGAGTTCGCCATCGTCATGCCCAACACCGGGCTGGCTGCCGCGCACAAGGTGCTCGACGACATCCGCCGGCGCTTTGCCGAAATCCATTACCCGGCGCAGCCCCACGACCTGCAGTGCACCTTCAGCGGCGGTGTGGTGCAGCTGGATGACCGCCTCGATGCGCTGACCATGGCCAGCGCGGCGGACGAAGCGCTGTACCGGGCCAAGCATGCCGGGCGCAATTGCGTGGTGCGGGTCGAGCCGTAAGCCGCGCCACCGACCCGTACCGGCACTGTGCCACTTATTTTTGGCGCCAACCCCGCGTCGTCATCACCTCGTCATAAAACCGCAATAACTTCAGGCACCTACCTCCACTCCCCGCAGGAAGTCCGCGGCTATGCGCCTGAAGTGGCTGACCAATTTCAACACCCTGTTGCTGGTAACCGTGTGCATCGCCCTGGGCGCGACCCTGTGGTGGTCGCAGCGTGCACTGGAGCGCCCCTATCAACTGATGGAGCGCTACCTGGGCCTGTCGCAGCAGTTCCAGAACGACGCCGCGCGCAACACCCAGGCCTACCTGGCCAGCGGTGACGCCCTGCGCCATGCCGCCGCCGTGGAAGCCAACCAGCAACTGCAAGCCGCCCTGGCCGACTGGCCCGAGGAGTTGTCGGGCACACTGCGCCCGAGCCTCGACAGCCTGCAGGCCTTCACCGCCAACGAACTGCTGGCCGCCGGCAAGCTGGCCGGCGACCCGCAGGCCCTGCTGTTGCAGGCCGAGCGCGAACTGGGGGCCAACCTTGAGCAACTGGCAGGCTACGCCCGCGACAGCGGCAGCGCCGAGGCCGGCCGCTACCTTGCTCCGCTGATGGACGCCACCCTGCACCTGGGCCGGCTGTCACTGGCACGCGACAAGCTGGTCAGCAGTGGCCGCGCGGAACTGGCCGATGAAGTGCAGCGCGAACTGCAGTTGATCGCCGCCCAGGCCCAGACCCTCGACGGCCTGCCGCTGCTGGGGGTGACCCGCGCCGCCGAATCCAACGCCGACGACTTCGCCGCCATGATGGGCCTGGACGCGCAAACCAGCGCCCAGCAGGAAGACATCGCGGTTGGCCTCAAGCGCGAGCTGCAAAGCCTGCTCAACCGTTACCCCGCCGAGCTGCAACGCACTCGCGAGCAGATCGAGCGGCGCGCCGCCCTCGCCGCCAGCACCGGCGAGCGTCTTGACGCCGTGCAGCAGGCCATCGCCGGGCTGGAGCCACAAGTGCGCGCCCAGCACGGCAAGATCGCCGGCGAAGTGCGTATCCTCCAGGGCCTGATGATCGGCCTGATCCTGCTCATCGCCCTGCTGATCGACACCCTGCAACGGCGCCTGGCACGCACCCTGACCGGGCTGGCGCCAGCCCTGTCGCGCTGGGCCGAGGGCGACTTCGCCCAGGCCATCGAGCTGGGCAAGACCAACCGCGAACTGCACGATATCCAGGAATCGTTGAACCGCCTGCGCCAGTATCTGGTGGAGTTGGTCGGCACCATCCGCCACAACGCCGAGCAGGTGGCCGGCAGCAGCCACGCCCTGGCCGGCATGAGCAGCGCCCTGCACGACGGCGCCGAACGCCAGGCCGGCGACACCGCGCAGATCCGCGATGCCCTGAGCGAGCTGGAGGCGACCATCCAGCAGGTGGCCGGCGATGCCAGCGCCGCCGCCGAGGCCAGCCACCACGCCGGGCGTGCCGTGGAACAGGGCCAGACGGTGATCGGCCAGAGCCTGTCCGGGCTGCGTTCGCTGGTCGATGAGGTACAGGGCAACGCCCGCATGATCGAACAACTGGCCGAGGAGTCGGCCACCATCGGCGGTGTGCTCACGGTGATCCGCGCGATTGCCGAACAGACCAACCTGCTGGCCCTCAACGCCGCCATCGAAGCCGCCCGGGCCGGTGAAATGGGCCGTGGGTTTGCCGTGGTGGCCGACGAAGTGCGCTCGCTGGCCCAGCGCACCACCGGCGCCACCGGCGAGATTCAGGCGCTGATCGACCGCCTGCAGCAGGCCGCCCGCGATTCGGTGGATGGCATGCGTGCCCAGCTGGAGCATGCCGAGGCCACCGCCAACCAGGCGCAATCGGCCGATGGCGCGCTGGACGAGATCGTCAGCGCCATCCGTACCATTGCCGACACCGCCGTGCGGATTGCCGATGTGACCGCGCAGCAGACCGGCGCGGTGAGCGAGATTCGCGGGCACAGCGAGCGGATTCACGAGCTGGGTGAGGACAACCTGCAGCGCATTGGCGAAGGGCGCGAGCAGGGGGAGCAGTTGCTCAAGCTGGGTGGCGAGTTGAATACGGCGGTGCGCCGATGCGACTTGCCCCGCGATGGCCCATAGCCTCGCCAACTCCGCTATGATGCCCGCCAAGTTCCACCTCGCGAGTCCGCCATGCGCCGCCTGTTTTTCCTGCTGTTCCTGCTGCTGGCCAGCCCCGCCTTCGCCAGCGGCCTGCTCGACAACCGCCCCAGCGCCACCCTCGGCGCCGCCTCGCTGTCCAACAGCGCCGACTTCCTGCCGGTACACGAAGCCTTCAAGCTCAGCCTGGTCCAGGCAGACGCGCAGACCATCAAGCTGCGTTTCGTCGCCACCGACGGCTACTACCTGTACCGCCACCGCTTCCAGTTTCGCACCGAACCTGCCGACATCACCCTGGGCGCACCGAACATCCCCAAGGGCGAGGCCAAGCACGACGAGTTCTTCGGCGACGTCGAGGTGTACCACGGCGTCCTCGACATCGAGCTGCCACGCACCGATCAACGTGCCTTCACCCTGCTGGTGGGCTACCAGGGTTGCGCCGACAAGGGCCTGTGCTACCCGCCGGAAACCGCACGGCTGAGCATCGAGGGTGAGGGCGGCACGCTGCCGGCCACCGCTGAAGCGGGCTGGAACTGGAAGTCCCTCGCGCTGTTCTTCCTGGCCGGCCTGGGCCTGACCTTCACCCCCTGCGTGCTGCCGATGCTGCCGATCCTGTCCGGGGTGGTGCTGCGCGGCCAGGTTGGCGGCCTGCGCGGCCTGTCGCTGTCGCTGGCGTATGTGCTGCCGATGGCGGCCAGTTTCGCCGTGCTGGGGGCGCTGATGGGCCTGTTCGGCGCCGGCCTCAATCTGCAGGCACGCCTGCAGTCGGCCTGGGTGCTGGTGCCGTTTGCCGGGTTCTTCGTGTTGTTCGCCCTGGCCATGTTCGGCCTGTTCGAGATCAAGCTGCCACAGGCGCTGGGTAACCGCCTGGAGAACGTCGCCAACCACACCCGCGGCGGCTCGCTGCTGGGTGCGGCGGTGCTGGGCGTGCTGTCGAGCCTGCTGGTTTCCCCCTGTGTTTCGGCGCCGTTGGCCGGTGCGCTGCTGTACATCAGCGCCAGCGGCGACGCCGTGGGTGGCGCGCTGAAACTGTTCGCCCTGGGCCTGGGCATGGGCGCCCCGCTGCTGCTGGTGGCCACCGGCGGCGCGGCCTGGCTGCCGAAAAGCGGGCCGTGGATGAACACCGTCAAGAACGCCATTGGCGTTCTGCTGCTGGGCCTGGCCATCGGCCTGCTCAGCCGCGTACTGCCGGGGCCGCTGACCCTGCTGCTGGTCGGCCTGCTGGCCGCTGGCGTGGCGCTGTTCCTGGGCGCCCTGGAGTTCGTGGTCAAGTCACCGCGCCAACGCCTGGCGCAACTGCTCGGCCTGGCGCTGCTGGTGTACGCACTGGCCTGCTGGTACGGCGCCCTGAACGGCCAGGGCGACCCGCTGCGCCCGCTGCCGGCACCGGTCGCGGCCACTGCCGCAACCCAGGCCAAGGCCGATGCCTGGCAGACCGTCACCACCCCGGCCGCCCTCGACGCGGCCCTGGCCGAGGCCAAGGCTGCAGGCCAACCAGTGCTGCTCGACTGGTACGCCGACTGGTGCATCAGTTGCAAGGTGATCGAGCACGAAGTACTCAACGCCGAGCCTGTGCTCAAACAATTGGGCGCGTTCCGCCTGCTGCGCTTCGATATCACCCAGAGCAACGCCGAACAGCGCGCCCTGCTCGACCGCTACCGCCTGTTCGGCCCGCCCGCGCTGATGTTCTTTGCGGCGAACGGCAGCGAAATAACCGCTGATCGGGTGATCGGCGAGATAAACGCCGGCGATTTTGCACAGGTTTTGGCGCGCGTGCGCGGCCAACTCGGTCTATAACTTCCCGCGACCGGTGAAAAACCGGTAACAAGTGACCAGAGTTAATCATCTGGTCACATACTTTGCGCGAATCTCGGTCATCGTGCTGGCTATTGCCGGGAACTGGACACTCATCGCTGCTTGCGGCATAGTCGCCGCGCTATGTCGAATTGCCCTACAAAATCAAGGAATCGCAGATGGCAACCCTACTGGTGCTGCACGGCCCCAACCTGAACCTGCTCGGCACCCGCGAACCGGGCCACTATGGCGCAGCCACGCTGGCGCAGATCAATCAGGACCTGGAGCAGCGCGCCCGCGCCGCCGGCCACCATCTGCAATACCTGCAGAGCAATGCCGAATATGAATTGATCGACCGTATCCACGCCGCGCGCAACGAAGGCGTGGACTTCATCCTGATCAATCCGGCCGCTTTTACCCACACCAGCGTCGCATTACGTGACGCATTGCTCGCGGTGAGCATCCCATTCATCGAAGTGCACTTGTCCAACGTGCACAAACGCGAGCCGTTCCGTCATCACTCCTACTTCTCCGATGTTGCCGTAGGGGTGATCTGCGGCCTGGGCGCCACCGGTTACCGGCTGGCCCTGGAGTCTGCGCTGGAACACCTGGCTGCCAACGCACAGCCCTGATGACACAAGGCCTTGGCCCACCGGCCAAGGCTCAGAAGAAACGTTTTCGACACGTTTTCAAATTAAGTCCCCGACCGAACCTTGGGAGTTGCTGATTAATGGATATCCGTAAAGTCAAAAAGCTGATCGAACTGCTGGAAGAGTCCGGCATCGACGAACTGGAGATCAAGGAAGGCGAAGAGTCCGTTCGCATCAGCCGTAACAGCAAGACCCCGGCCGCTCAACAGTACTACGCACCTGCTCCGGTAGCCGCGCCTGTCGCCGCCCCGGTTGCCGCTGCTGCCGCTCCAGCTGCCGAAGCCGCCGCTGCCGCCCCGGCCCTGAAAGGCACCGTGGTGCGCTCGCCGATGGTCGGCACCTTCTACCGCAAGCCTTCGCCGACCTCGCCGAACTACGCCGAAGTGGGCCAGACCGTGAAGAAGGGCGACACCCTGTGCATCGTCGAAGCCATGAAGATGATGAACCACATCGAATGCGAAATCGGCGGTGTGATCGACGCCATCCTGGTAGAAGACGGTCAGCCGGTTGAATACGACCAGCCGCTGTTCACCATCGTTTGAACCGCGGAGAGCCAACGATGTCTGGGAAGCTCGAAAAAGTCCTGATCGCCAACCGCGGGGAAATTGCCCTGCGGATCCTGCGTGCCTGCAAAGAACAGGGCATCAAGACCGTCGCCGTCTACTCCAAGGCCGACGTTGAACTGATGCACCTGGGCCTGGCCGACGAGACGGTCTGCATCGGCCCTGCGCCGTCCAAGGAATCCTACCTGCACATCCCGGCGATCATCGCCGCTGCTGAAGTGACAGGCGCCACTGCCATCCACCCGGGTTACGGCTTCCTCGCGGAAAACGCCGATTTCGCCGAACAGGTGGAAAACTCCGGCTACATCTTCATCGGCCCGAAAGCCGACACCATCCGCCTGATGGGCGACAAGGTGTCGGCCAAGGACGCCATGATCAAGTCGGGCGTACCGACCGTTCCGGGCTCCGACGGCCCGCTGCCGGAAGACGAAGAAACCGCGCTGGCAATCGCCCGCGAGGTGGGTTACCCGGTGATCATCAAGGCCGCCGGTGGCGGTGGTGGTCGCGGCATGCGCGTGGTGCACAAGGAAGAAGACCTGATCGAATCGGCCAAGCTGACCCGCACCGAAGCCGGTGCTGCGTTCGGCAACCCGATGGTCTACCTGGAGAAGTTCCTGACCAACCCACGTCACGTGGAAGTGCAGGTACTGTCCGACGGCCAGGGCAACGCCGTGCACCTGGGCGACCGTGACTGCTCGCTGCAGCGCCGTCACCAGAAGGTTCTCGAAGAAGCGCCGGCCCCGGGCATCGACGAGAAAGCCCGCCAGGAAGTGTTCAAGCGTTGCGTCGACGCGTGCATCGAGATCGGCTACCGCGGTGCCGGTACCTTCGAGTTCCTGTACGAGAACGGGCGCTTCTACTTCATCGAGATGAACACCCGCGTCCAGGTCGAGCACCCGGTTTCGGAAATGGTCACCGGCATCGACATCGTCAAGGAGATGCTCAGCATCGCCGCTGGCAACAAGCTGTCGTTCCGCCAGGAAGACGTGGTGATCCGTGGCCACTCGCTGGAGTGCCGGATCAACGCCGAAGACCCGAAGAAGTTCATCCCGAGCCCAGGCAAGGTCAAGCACTTCCACGCCCCGGGTGGCAACGGCGTGCGCGTCGATTCGCACCTGTACAGCGGTTATTCGGTTCCGCCGAACTACGACTCGCTGATCGGCAAGCTGATCACCTACGGCAAGGACCGCGACGAAGCCATGGCGCGCATGCGCAATGCCCTGGACGAGATCGTCGTCGACGGCATCAAGACCAACATCCCGCTGCACCGCGACCTGGTGCGTGATGAAGGTTTCTGCAAAGGCGGCATCAACATCCACTACCTCGAGCACAAACTGGCCAACCAGGAGTGATCGCGTTAGCGAGATGAAAGAACCCCGGCCCAGTGCCGGGGTTTTTTATTGCCTGCGAAAACCTGGGGCCGCTGCGCGTCCCAATCGCCGGCAAGCCGGCTCCCACAGGGACAGCACATGTCTCAGGCCTTGCACGCCCTGTGTGGGAGCTGGCTTGCCAGCGATGGAATGCGCAGCAGCCTCCTGATCCGTCTGCTAGGCCAGCAGTAGCGAGGGTGCCTGGTCGGACCAAGCCTGCTGGTAAGCCTGGATATACCCATGCAGGGCATCACCGGCATGACCCTGCTCCAGCAGTGCCTGCAGGTCCATCACATGATCGAACAGCACCTCGCGCAGGCGCTGCACATAAAGCGTCGAATCCAGCAGCTCGGCAGGGCGTTGCGACCAGTGGCGCCGCAGCGTGTCGTCATAGGCAGTGACGAAACGCACGCTGACACTTTCGATCACGATCTCCACGCTTTCATGCAGGCCTTCCGGCACCTGCTCCCGCCACGGCTGCTCGGCGCCAGTCGCAGCCTCTGCAAACAACCCGCTGGCACGCACGAGCGAGGCCTGGTAAAGCGCAGACAGCAGTTCCGGAGTGAGCGCCACTTCTGGCACCAGAAACTGGAATTCGACCGCAATCTGCTCTTCGATCACCGCCTGCAGCGGCATCTGCGTAGCCAGGCGCTCCTCGACGATTTCGCCCCATTGAGTCATCCGCGCGGCCAGTGTTTCGTTGGTCATCATCAGTACCTCACCGTGAAAGTGGCTGCAGTCTGACGCTGACCAGAAACGAATCCGCGGTATCTATTGCTATGCCCCGCTCGCTGCCTCACTCCCTTTTAGCGGCCGCCTGACGTAAACTGGCGCCCTTTCGCGCAGCCTCGGGCTGCCCCTGTCGATTTACCAAAGGTGCCCGCCATGCCCTGGCTGCAAGTACGCCTGGCCATCAGCCCGGAACAAGCCGAAACCTACGAAGACGCCCTGCTGGAAGTGGGTGCGGTGTCGGTGACCTTCATGGACGCCGAAGACCAGCCGATCTTCGAACCGGACCTCAACACCACCCCGCTGTGGTCGCACACTCACCTGCTGGCGCTGTTCGAGGCCGACACCCAGCCCGATGCGGTATTCGCCCACCTGACCCTGCTGACCGGCGCCGCATTGCCCGAGCACCAGGCCGAGGTGATCGAGGACCAGGACTGGGAACGCAGCTGGATGGACGGCTTCCAGCCAATGCGCTTCGGCCAGCGCCTGTGGATCGTGCCGAGCTGGCACGAGGCGCCGGAACAGGACGCGGTCAACCTGCTGCTCGACCCGGGCCTGGCGTTCGGCACCGGCACCCACCCGACCACCGCACTGTGCCTGGAATGGCTCGACGGCCAACAGCTGCAAGGCACCCAGGTACTGGACTTCGGCTGCGGCTCGGGCATCCTCGCCATCGCCGCGCTGCTGCTCGGCGCCCGTGAAGCGGTCGGCACCGACATCGACGTGCAGGCGCTGGAAGCCTCGCGCGACAATGCCCAGCGCAATGGCATCGCCGACGACAGGTTCCCCCTGTACCTGCCTGAGCACATGCCGGCCATGCAGGCCGATGTGCTGGTCGCCAACATCCTGGCCGGCCCGCTGGTGGCGCTGGCGCCGCAACTGTCCGGCCTGGTTCGCCCCGGCGGCTTGCTGGCGCTGTCGGGCATCCTTGCCGAACAGGGTGAGGAAGTGGCCGCGGCCTACGCCGCCGACTTCGACTTGGACCCGATTGTCGTGCGCGACGGCTGGGTACGGATCAGTGGTCGCCGCCGTTAAGCGCGCCTAGACTCAATACCTGCACAGCCCCCGGACCGCCGCATGACCGACAGTTTCGTCACCCAGTGCCCACATTGCCAGACCAGCTTTCGCGTCACCCATCACCAGTTGAGCGTGGCGCGTGGCGTGGTGCGCTGCGGCAACTGCCTGCAGGTGTTCAACGCCGCCAAGCAGTTGCTGGAGCAGAATCGCGCGGCCACGGGGCAGCCAGCCGCTCCGGCCGCCGAGCCTGAGCAGCCGGTCGAGCCTGAGCAGCCGGTCATGGCGCCGGCCATCGAGCCGGTGCCGCCGGTCAAGCAGGACTGGGCCAGCACCGCCGAGGCGCTGGAGGACTTCGACCTCGATCAGGAACTGGCTCGCCTCGAACGGCGCAGCCCAGGCGACCGGCGGGCCGCCACACCAGCACCCACCTTGCATGCCAGCCGTGACGAGCACGGCGTCGACGAACTCAGCGACGAGCCATTCGGCACCGCCACCGACGCCCCTGTCGAGCCTGTGGCGCAGCACACCGAGGCACCGGTACTGGTCGAACAGGAGCCGCTGGACCTGGAACCGGCTGCCGATGAACGCACCGAACCGACCCTGGGCAGCGCCAAGCTCGAGCTGGACGACGAACCGGCCGTCAGCCGCCCGCCACTCGATGATGACCTGGACGCGCCGGTCGAGCGCTTGTCCAGCCACGACGAGCCGCTCCCCGAGCCAGGCCTGTCGGCACTGGACGACGACCTGCGCAGCGAACGCCTGTCGGCCCGCGATGCCGACGAACTGGACGAACTGCCCGAAGAGCGCGTGGAGCCGAGCCTGGCGCTCAAACCCGAGCGCGCGCGCAAGGAACCGCTGGTCGATGTGGTCGACGATCCCTTGCAGCTGGGCTGGGAGAAACCCGCTCCGAACTGGGGCAAGCGCCTGTTATGGGGGCTGCTGACGCTGCTGGCGGCCGGTTTGCTGGCGTTCCAGTACATCTGGTACCACTTCGACGAAATGGCTCGCCAGGACCAGTACCGCCCGTGGTTCCAGCAGCTGTGCCCGATGCTCGGCTGCCAGGTGCCGACCCGCGTCGACATCTCACGGATCAAGAGCAGCAACCTGGTGGTGCGCAGCCACCCTGACTTCAAAGGCGCGCTGATCGTCGATGCGATCATCTACAACCGCGCGCCCTTCGCCCAGCCTTTCCCGCTGCTGGAACTGCGTTTCGCCGACCTCAATGGCCAGTTGATCGCCAGCCGGCGCTTCAAGCCCAGCGAGTACCTCTCGGGGGAGTTGGCAGGCCGTGGCGAGATGCCCAGCCAGACACCGATCCACATCGCCCTGGACATCCTCGACCCAGGGCCCAAGGCGGTGAACTACAGCCTGAGCTTCCGCTCGCCGGAGTGATCACCAAACCTGTGGCAGGTCATGCATTGGGCACGTGGGAGCGGGCTTGCCCCGCGATGGATGGTACCGGCTACGCCGGCATCGCGGGGCAAGCCCGCTCCCACGGGGTCCGCACCAACCCACACAAATGTCATAAGCCGACAACTGTTCAGATTTTATCCAAATCCTTCTTTATCCAGTCATCGAGAGCGGGTATCATGCCCACCCTTTTTCGACTCCAATGATTCGGCCCCACAACAGGGAACACCTATGTCGGCGGTACGCATCGGCCCATACACACTGCACAACAACCTGATCCTTGCACCAATGGCCGGGGTCACGGACCAACCTTTCCGTACGTTGTGCAAACGCCTGGGGGCGGGCATGGTGGTGTCGGAAATGGTGTCCAGCGACATGAGCCTGTGGAACAGCCGCAAGTCGAGCCTGCGCCGCATCCACGAAGGTGATCCCGAGCCGCGCTCGGTACAGATCGCCGGTGGTGATGCGCAGATGATGGCAGCCGCTGCACGGGCCAACGTCGAAGCTGGCGCCCAGATCATCGACATCAACATGGGTTGCCCGGCGAAAAAAGTCTGCAACAAGGCCGCCGGCTCTGCTTTATTGAGAGACGAAGCCTTGGTCAGCGAGATCCTCCACGCCGTGGTCGGCGCTGTCGAGGTACCGGTGACCCTGAAGATCCGCACCGGCTGGGACCGGGCGAACAAGAACGGCCTGAACGTGGCGAAGATCGCCGAACAGGCCGGAATCCAGGCGCTGGCGGTGCATGGCCGCACACGCGCCGACCTGTACACCGGTGACGCCGAGTACGACACCATCGCCGCTATCAAGCAGGCGGTGTCGATCCCGGTATTCGCCAACGGCGACATCACCTCGCCGGAAAAGGCCCGGGCGGTGCTGGACGCCACCGGGGTCGACGGCCTGCTGATCGGCCGTGCCGCCCAGGGGCGGCCGTGGATTTTCCGCGAGATCGAGCATTACCTGCGCACCGGCGAGCACCTGCCCGCCCCTGCGCTGGACGAAGTGGAACGTATTCTGCTGGAACACCTGGCCGCGTTGCATGCCTTCTACGGCGATGTGATGGGTGTGCGGATCGCCCGCAAGCACGTTGGCTGGTACCTGGCAACCCGACCTGGCGGCAAGGAGTTCCGCAGCCAGTTCAACGCTTTGCAAGACACACAAGCGCAGTGCGCCAACGTTCAGGCTTATTTCGCCGAACGTCGACAGAGCCTTGGGACAGAGGACGAACAAGGGGTGGCCGCATGACGATGATGACCGAGACATTAGTGAGTGGAACAACGCCCGTGAGCGATAACGCCAACCTCAAGCAGCACCTGAACACGCCGAGCGAGGAGGGCCAGACCCTGCGCGACAGCGTCGAGAAGGCGCTGCACAACTACTTCGCCCACCTGGAAGGCGCTACCGTCACGGACGTGTACAACCTGGTGCTCTCCGAAGTCGAGGCGCCCCTGCTCGAAAGCGTGATGAACTACGTCAAGGGCAACCAGACCAAGGCCAGCGAGATGCTCGGGCTCAACCGAGGCACGCTGCGCAAGAAGCTCAAGCAGTACGATCTGTTGTAAGGCCAGAACCCCAACCAAAAAGGCGCTCGTAACGAGGCGCCTTTTTTGCTGACTCCACCGCGTTATGGAATCTGAAATGACCGACCAGACTACCCGCCTGCCGATCCGCCGCGCTTTGATCAGCGTCTCCGACAAGACCGGGATCCTCGAATTCGCCCGTGAGCTGCAACAGCTCGGTGTCGAGATCCTGTCCACCGGCGGCACCTACAAGCTGCTCAAGGACAACGGCGTCAACGCGGTGGAAGTGGCCGACTACACCGGCTTCGCCGAAATGATGGACGGCCGGGTCAAGACCCTGCATCCGAAGATCCACGGCGGCATCCTCGGCCGTCGCGGCACCGACGACGCCATCATGAACGAGCACGGCATCAAGCCGATCGACCTGGTCGCGGTCAACCTGTACCCGTTCGAAGCCACCATCAGCAAACCGGGCTGCGATCTGCCGACCGCCATCGAGAACATCGACATCGGCGGCCCGACCATGGTCCGTTCGGCAGCCAAGAACCACAAAGACGTGGCCATCGTGGTCAACGCCAGCGACTACGCCGGTATCGTCGAAGGCCTGAAGGCCGGCGGCCTGACCTACGCCCAACGCTTCGACCTGATGCTCAAGGCGTTCGAGCACACCGCCGCCTACGACGGCATGATCGCCAACTACATGGGCACCATCAACCAGGCCAAGGACACCCTGAGCACCGAAGATCGCAGCGAGTTCCCGCGCACCTTCAACAGCCAGTTCGTCAAGGCCCAGGAAATGCGCTACGGCGAGAACCCGCACCAGAGCGCGGCGTTCTACGTTGAAGCCAAGAAAGGCGAAGCCAGCATCTCCACCGCCATCCAGCTGCAAGGCAAGGAGCTGTCGTTCAACAACGTGGCCGACACCGACGCCGCGCTGGAATGCGTGAAGAGCTTCGTCAAGCCGGCCTGCGTCATCGTCAAGCACGCCAACCCGTGCGGCGTCGCAGTAGTGCCGGAAAACGAAGGCGGCATCCGCAAGGCCTACGACCTGGCCTACGCCACCGACACCGAATCGGCCTTCGGCGGCATCATCGCCTTCAACCGCGAGCTGGATGGCGAAACCGCCCAAGCCATCGTCGACCGCCAGTTCGTCGAAGTGATCATCGCCCCGAAAATCTCCCAGGCCGCCCGCGACGTCGTGGCCGCCAAGCAGAACGTGCGTCTGCTGGAGTGCGGCGAGTGGCCAGCTGAGCGTGCCGCCGGTTGGGACTTCAAGCGCGTCAACGGTGGCCTGCTGGTGCAGAGCCGCGATATCGGCATGATCACTGCCGATGACCTGAAGATCGTCACCAAGCGTGCGCCGACCGAGCAAGAGATCCACGACCTGGTGTTCGCCTGGAAAGTAGCCAAGTTCGTCAAGTCCAACGCCATCGTCTACGCCAAGCAGCGCCAGACCATCGGTGTCGGCGCCGGCCAGATGAGCCGCGTCAACTCGGCGCGCATCGCTGCCATCAAGGCCGAGCATGCCGGCCTGCAGGTACAGGGTGCGGTCATGGCCTCGGATGCGTTCTTCCCGTTCCGTGACGGCATCGACAACGCGGCTAAAGTGGGTATCAGCGCCGTGATCCAGCCAGGTGGCTCGATGCGCGATGCCGAAGTCATCGCCGCTGCCGACGAAGCCGGTATCGCCATGGTCTTCACCGGCATGCGCCACTTCCGCCACTAAACAGATGCCTGGCTGACCCCCACCCCCTGTGGGAGCGGGTTTACCCGCGAATGCGATGCTGGGTTCACCGCCGTATTCGCGGGTGAACCCGCTCCCACAGGCCGGGGTCGCCGACAAACAGAGGTTTTGACATGAAAGTTTTGATCATCGGCAGCGGCGGCCGTGAGCACGCCCTGGCCTGGAAAGTCGCCCAGGACCCACGCGTCGAGAAAGTCTTCGTGGCGCCAGGCAACGCCGGCACCGCCACCGAAGCCAAGTGCGAAAACGTTGCCATCGACGTGACCGCCCTGGAGCAACTGGCCGACTTCGCCGAGAAGAACGTCGACCTGACCATCGTCGGCCCCGAGGCCCCGCTGGTCATCGGCGTTGTCGACCTGTTCCGCAGCCGCGGCCTGGACTGCTTCGGCCCGACCAAGGGCGCCGCCCAGCTGGAAGGTTCCAAGGCCTTCACCAAGGACTTCCTGGCCCGCCACAAGATCCCGACCGCCGACTACCAGAACTTCACCGAGATCGAGCCGGCCCTGGCTTATCTGCGTGAAAAAGGCGCACCAATCGTGATCAAGGCCGACGGCCTGGCCGCCGGCAAAGGCGTGATCGTCGCCATGACCCTGCAGGAAGCCGAAGACGCCGTGCGTGACATGCTCGCCGGCAATGCCTTCGGTGAAGCCGGCTCGCGCGTGGTGATCGAAGAGTTCCTCGACGGCGAGGAAGCCAGCTTCATCGTCATGGTCGACGGCCACAACGTGCTGCCGATGGCCACCAGCCAGGACCACAAGCGCGTCGGCGACCAGGACACCGGCCCGAACACCGGTGGCATGGGCGCCTACTCCCCGGCCCCGGTGGTCACCGCCGAGGTGCACCAGCGCGTGATGGACCAGGTGATCTGGCCGACCGTGCGCGGCATGGCCGAGGAAGGCAACGTCTACACCGGCTTCCTCTACGCAGGCCTGATGATCGACAAGGCGGGCAACCCCAAGGTCATCGAATTCAACTGCCGCTTCGGCGACCCGGAAACCCAGCCAGTCATGCTGCGCCTGGAGTCGAGCCTGGTGCTGCTGATCGAAGCCGCCTTCGCCAAGGCCCTGGACAAAGTCGAAGCGCAGTGGGACCCGCGCCCGAGCCTGGGCGTGGTACTGGCTGCCGGCGGCTATCCGGGCGACTACGCCAAGGGCGCTGCGATCAGCGGCCTGGACGCTGCCGCCAAGCTCGAAGGCAAGGTATTCCACGCCGGTACCGCGTTGAAGGATGACCAGGTGGTCACCGCTGGCGGTCGCGTGCTCTGCGCCACCGCCATGGGCGATACCGTCGAGGCCGCCCAGCAACAGGCCTACCGCCTGGCCAAGGAGGTCAAGTGGGAAGGCAGCTTCTACCGCAGCGACATCGGCTACCGGGCCATTGCCCGCGAGCGCGGTGAACACCAGCAGTAATGCTCAAGCCCAGGGCCGTCGCGCACGGCCCTCGGCTCGTCGGCAAGGCCCCCACGGGGCCTTGCCTTCGCCTTGGCGCGCCGCGCATAGTTGCTATCCGGCACATTAGCTAAGAAGGGATTTCGTCGTGCGTCGGCTTCGGATTGCCACAGCCCTGATCATCAGCCTGCTGACCCTGTTCTGCCTGTTCCCGGCTGCGGCCGAAGACGCTGGCGGCTGGTCGGTGCTGCTCGACGAACAGGCCAATCTGCAGCTTTCCGACGTGCGCTCCGAGCGTTACCGCAACCAGTTCAGCCCCCTGCCGCTCGACGAACTGGACGCCGCCCTCCCCGACCAGGCCCTGTGGCTGCACTACCGCCTTGAACCTGGCGAGCAGGAGCAGTTGCTGCGCATCTTCGCCCCCGACCTGTCACGCATCGACCTCTACGCCCTCGAAGGCGGCAAGTTGCTGCGCCAGCTGCACCACGGGCGCCAGGGCGAAACCAGCACCCTGTCGGTCAATGGCAGCGACCACGTGTTGCCACTGCCACGCAGCAGCCAGGCGGTGGATGTGTACCTGCGACTGGTGTCGGAACACCAGTTACGCCCGGCCATCAGCCTGGAACCTGCCGCCGTGGCCGCCGCAGACCAGCGCCAGCCGCTGCTGTTCGGCCTGCTGTTTGGTGGCCTGGTGATGCTGATCCTGCACAACCTGATCCGCTTCGCCTACAGCCGCTCCAGCACCACCCTGCTGCTGGCGCTCTACCACGCCCTGATGCTGCTCAGCGCACTCATTCTGCTCAACCTCAGCGGCCCCTGGTGGCACCTGTGGTACAGCGCCCAGACCCCAGCCGCCTACCTGACCCTGGTGCTGGCCGGGCTTTCCGGCCTCTACTTCACCCTGCATTTCTTCGCGCCCTGCAGCTCGGCACGCGTAAACCGCCTGCTGCACGCAGAGATGCTGGTGGCCGCGGTCAGTGGCCTGGTACTGCTGTTCGTCGACACCCTGCCGCTGAACCTGATGACCTACGCCCTGATGGCCCTGGGCAGCCTGAGCATGCTGCTGGTCAGCAGCTATCACTGGTACAAGGGCTACGGGCCGGCGCGGCTATTTGCCCTGGCCATGCTGGTGTACAACATCGGCGGCCTGGTGCTGCTGCCGGCCCTGCTCGGCCTCACGCGCACCTCCACACCCTGGCTGCTGTGCATCCTGATGGTGCTGACGGTGGTCAGCGGCCTGCTGCTCAACCTGGCCGTCAGCGAGCGCCTGCGGCGCATCAGCGAGGAGCGCTTCCGTGCCAGCCGTGCCCTGGCCGCCAGCGACGCCGAGATCAATGCCAAGGCCGAGTTCCTGGCCAAGATCAGCCACGAGATCCGCACCCCCATGAACGGCGTGCTGGGCATGACCGAGCTGCTGCTGGGCACGCCTCTGTCGGTCAAGCAGCGCGACTACGTGCAGACCATCCACAGCGCTGGCAACGAACTGCTCACGCTAATCAACGAAATCCTCGACATCTCCAAGCTCGAATCGCGGCAGATCGAACTGGACGACGTGCAGTTCGACCTCAACGCCTTGATCGAAGACTGCCTCAACATCTTCCGGGCCAAGGCCGAGCAGCAGAACATCGAGCTGATCAGTTTCACCCAGCCGCAAGTGCCACGGGTGGTCAGCGGCGACCCGACCCGCCTGCGCCAGGCCCTGTCGAGCCTGCTCGACAACGCCTTGAAGAACACCGAACAGGGCGAGATCCTGCTGGTGGTGGCCCTCGACCAGCGCGGCGACACCCCGCGCCTGCGCATTGCCGTGCAGGACAGCGGCGCCCCCATGGCGCCGGCCGAGCGCGACGCCCTGCTGCAGGCCGAACTGCACAGCCGCCACTTCCTCTCCAGCAACAAGCTCGGCGGCCACCTCGGGCTGGTGATCGCCAAGCAGCTGATCGGCCTGATGCAGGGTGAGTTCGGCATCAAGACCAGCACCAGCATGGGCAACACCCTGTGGCTGACGCTGCCGCTGGACCCGCACCGCCTGGAGCAACCGCCGACCGACCTCGACAGCCCGCTGCGCGACGCGCGGGTGCTGGTGGTCGACGACAACGACACCTGCCGCAAGGTCCTGGTGCAGCAATGCAGCGCCTGGGGCATGAACGTCAGCGCCGTGCCTTCCGGCAAGGAGGCGCTGGCCCTGCTGCGCACCAAGGCGCACCTGCGCGACTATTTCGACGTGGTGCTGCTCGACCAGAACATGCCCGGCATGACCGGCATGCAACTGGCGGCGAAGATCAAGGAAGACCCAAGCCTGAACCACGACATCCTGGTGGTCATGCTCACCGGCATCAGCAACGCGCCGAGCAAGGTCATCGCCCGCAATGCCGGGGTCAAGCGCATCCTGGCCAAGCCCGTGGCCGGCTACACGCTCAAGACCACCCTGGCCGAAGAGCTGGCCCTGCGCGGCCGCGAACAGGCCGCACTGCCATTGCCTGCGGGCATCCAGCAGCCGCTGGACCTGCCGCACGACTTCCGCGTACTGGTGGCCGAGGACAACAGCATCTCGACCAAGGTCATCCGCGGCATGCTCGGCAAGCTCAACCTCGAACCGGACACCGCCAGCAATGGTGAAGAGGCCCTGCAGGCGATGAAAGCCAAGCGCTACGACCTGGTGCTGATGGACTGCGAAATGCCGGTGCTCGACGGGTTCTCCGCCACGCAACAGCTGCGGGCCTGGGAAACCGCCAACCGGCGTCCGCGCACCCCGGTGGTGGCGCTGACCGCGCACATCCTTGCCGAACACAAGGAGCGCGCACGCCTGGCCGGCATGGACGGGCACATGGCCAAGCCGGTGGAGCTGTCGCAGCTGCGTGAGCTGATCCAGTTCTGGGCGGGGCAGCGCCAGGTGGTCACCGCGCCGCTGGAGTGATGCGACTGGCCCTATCGCCGGCAAGCCGGCTCCCACACCGGCCGCACTGACCTCAGGCCTTGTGCTGTCCCTGTGGGAGCCGGCTTGCCGGCGATAGGGGCGCGAAGCGGCCCCAACAACCGTCAAACCTGCTGATACACTTGCCCGCACCCACTCCCGCCGCGGACCCTCCCCCATGCTCCATGAGTTGTTCAGCGTCTACCTGAAAATGCTCGTGCTCTACAGCCCGTTCTTCGTGCTGTCGTGCTTCATCAGCCTGACCCGTGGCCACTCCAGCAAGGAGCGCAAGCAGCTGGCCTGGCGCGTGGCCATCGCCACGCTCATCGCCAGCGTGCTCTTGTACCTGTTCGGGCGAGTGATCTTCGGCGTGTTCGGCATCACCGCCGACGCCTTCCGTATCGGCGCGGGTTCGGTGCTGTTCATCTCGGCGCTGGCCATGGCCCAGGGCAAGTCGGCGATCCAGACCGACAACGTGCAGCAGGACGTAACCATCGTGCCGCTGACCATCCCGCTGACCGTCGGCCCGGGCACCATCGGTGCGCTGTTGGTGATGGGGGTGGGCCAGCCGCATTGGGACGACAAGCTGCTGGCTATCGTCAGTATTGCCCTGGCCAGCTTCACCGTCGGCCTGGTGCTGTACCTCTCGCACCGCATTGAACGCCTGCTCGGCGACCAGGGCCTGCAAATCGTCAGCCGGCTGATGGGCCTGTTCGTCTGCGCCCTGGCGGCGCAGATCATCTTCACCGGGATCAAGGGCTACATGGTGCCGTAACGCGCCTCAGATCTCGAAGGACAGGATCTGCTGCCGGACGATCTTTTCCAGGCGTTGTTCCACCAAGCTGCGATACGACTGGTCGAACAAACGCGTATTGAAGCGCACCAGCTCAGCCTGCACCCGCGTCGCTTCACGACTGCGAAGCAAAAAACCGGTGTTGAGCATGTCGCGTTCGCAGTGTTCGCGGTAGAGCACCAGATCCACATATCCCGGCTTGCTGGGTGCACACGGCAACAGCTGGAAAACCCCGCGTTCCCGGGTACGTTGCTCGAAGTTGAGCAACGCCCATTCGCTCTCGGCCAACCCCGTCATCGCCAGCCCCAGCGCAGTCGAGTAATGCTCGCCAGCCGTGGCTTCAATCCGTCGCAGCGCAGCATTGACGATGCCGGGGCGCTCGAGCCCAGGCCAGTGCTCCTGCTCGGCCGACAAGGCATCCCATCCGTAATACTGCAGCTGTCTGCGGTAATGGCTGAACCAGTCGGTCACCAACCCTTGGTCATGGTCGGTGCGCGTCACGCGCTCGGCCATCAACGCCGCCAGCTGCACCGCGCTACGCTGCGCGGCGGTAACCCCAGGCAAGAACGCGACCAGGCTGCTGCCCGCCACTGCCGCTCTATGCTTGTCCATGCTGCATGACCTCTTGTCAGCACCCGGCCCTTGCCTGCCGGGCAGGCCTGGCCACCACCACAGCGGACGGCGACCAAGGTTCATGGATCAGAAATCGTATTGCAGCACGTTCTCGAAACGACGTTCACCCAAGCGCTGCTCCACATGCTCGCGCACGCGGGCGTAGTGATCATTGTTGAAGGTGAGCAACGCAGTGCCCGAGTAGTGGTAGGTGTCGGTGTTTTTCCATTCGAAGGCCACGGTATCCAGGTCGCGGCTCATACCCTTGGTGCTGACCGCGGTCTGCACCATCATCAGTTGCCCCTCTTCATTTTCAAGGCAAGCCGCCAGGCCAATGGTCCCGACCAGCTTCTCCCTGAAGTTGTGCTTGAAGATGTCCTGGGCTTCGGTCACTTGCCCCAGGCCTTCGAGGGCAGCCTCGGCCAATTTGCCGATGGCCTCGGACACCGGCCCACCGAACGCGGCCTGACCAACAACGCGCATGGCCTTGAAGGCGACGGCGCCCAAGGTGAGGGACTGCGAGTCGGAGTGTTCGCGCTCGTAGGTACGACGCACCGTCAGCCAGCCCAGGTCCTCCATCACTTTCAGGTTCTGCTTGTACCAGGCCTCGCTCTGGTTCTCGCTGTCATAAAGCCTGGAAGCCACCAGCGAGGCAAACTGGTACGAATTCATGACATCGGTACGATTCTGCAGGCTCATACCGGCGGCGAAGGCCACCAGCGACTGCTCGACGATGGCAGCGGAGTGGGTATCGGAGATCAGGTTTTTGCTCATCATGCATATCCTTGAGTCAGAACCCGGCGGATGCCGGGTGAGACTCGAAGACTATGCAGGTGAGAATGTGCCGTTCAGCAGGCCAGCCTTCCTCGCTGGTCAGACTTTCGCGGGGTACCAGCGCGGCGTGTAGACCCACTGGCTGCCGTCGGCACGGGGGAAGGTGCAGGTGGTCGAGGAGCCGACCAGCACCATGGTGCGCATGTCGACCATCTCGGGCACCAGCTCGCCCAGCGTGACCGTCCTGAGGGTCTGCCCCGGGCGCCCGATGTCGCGCCCCAGCACTACCGGCGTATGCGCCTGGCGATGGCGGCGCACCACTTCCAGTGCATGGCCCAGCTGATGCGGCCGCGACTTGGAGATCGGGTTGTAGAACGCCAGCACCAGGTCGGCCTGGGCCGCGAGGTCGAGGCGTTTCTCGATGATCGACCACGGCTTGAGGTTGTCCGACAGCGACATCACGCAGAAGTCGTGGCCCAAGGGTGCCCCGGCCTGTGCGGCGGTGGCCAGGGAGGCAGAGACGCCCGGCAGGATCTCAAGGTCGACCCGCTGCCAGGCCGGGTCGGTGGATTCGTGCAGCGCTTCGAGCACCGCAGCGGCCATGGCGAACACGCCCGGGTCGCCCGACGACACCACCACCACCGAGCGTCCTTGCGCCGCCAGTTCGAACGCATGGCGGGCACGCTGCATCTCTTCGCGGTTGTCGGTGCAGTGCAGCACCTGGTCGTCGCGGAACGGGCCGGCCATGCGCACGTAGGTTTCATAGCCCAGTACATCCTGGGCCCGCGCCAGTTCGGCCTTGACCGCCGGCACCATCAACTCGGCGGCGCCAGGGCCCAGGCCGATCACGGCCAGGCGGCCACGTCGGCGACCCAGTTGCGCGCTGTCGACCGGCAGTGCGGCAACCGCCACAGCCAACCCGGCATGGGTTTCGACCCGAGCCTGCCCCAACGTATCGGCCAGCATCTGCTCAGGGCTGCTGGCAGCAGGGGCGAAGCGCAGGGCAACGTTCAGGGTTTGCGCAGCCTCCTGCAAGGCCGGCGCGGCCATGTCGGCTTCGCTTGCCAGCAAACAGGCCAGCGCCGCTTCGGCGATACCTGCCGCCTGCAAGGCTTCACGCACTTGCCGGGCCAGGTCGGCGCCACCAGCTGCAACCGCCACCACCACGCAACGGGCATGGATCACCAGCTCATCGCGGTTGGCCGGTCGCGCAGCACTGCCCACATGGAGGATGCGCTGGGCGTTGTCGCTGACCGGCAGTTGGGCATGCTCGAGCCAGGGTGCATCGCCTTCGATGCGCAGCGTTTCCCCGGCCAGCAGGTCGCTGACAAAGCGCTTGCCCTGCTCCAGGTCCGCCAAGGCATAGCCCTCTGGCGGGTTGAGCAGGCAGGTGCCGAAGCGCAGCTCACCGCTGGTGGTGATCGCGGCATTCACGCCCAGTGCCTCGGCGATTGCCCGGGCCATCACATTGACCCCGCCCAGCCCACCGAGCAACGGCACCACGGCGCTGCCGTCCTCGGCCACGGCCAGCACCGGCGGCTCGCTGCCTTTCTCGTCGAGCAGCGGCGCCAGGGTGCGAATCACGATACCGGCCGCGCACAGGGCGATGATCGGGGTGTCCTGCCGATACAGGGCCCGCAGGGTGTCGCCGAATGCGCTGTAGTAACGGTCGGCCCCCTCCACGCGCCCTTGCAGGCCATGGATCACGGCCTGTGGATAACGTTGCTGGATGCGCTGCGCGGTCGCCAGGCTGCCGGGGCCGAGAATGACGATGGCCGGTACGTTGTTCATCCCTGCCATTTTTCACCCGGCACGATGATCAGCGAGAAGTACGGCGAAGACTGTGGGTCGACTTCATCCAGCGGCACGATCTTCTGGTTGGCCATGGTCGCACGCTCGACGTACAGCGCGCGGCCATCCATACCCAGTTCGGTGAGCGCCTGGCGAACCTTGGGGAAGTTGCGCCCCAGCTTCATGATCACCGCCGCATCGGCATCGGCCAGGCGACGCTTGAGCTCGTCGGCAGGCAGCACGCCGGAGAGCACGGTCAGGGTCTGATTGCGATACACCAGCGGCGCGCCCAGCACCGAGGCCCCCCCGAGCATCGAGCAGACACCTGGGATCACCTGGGCCTCGTAGCGCGACGCCAGGCGGTCATGCAGGTACATGTAGGAGCCGTAGAAGAACGGGTCGCCCTCGCAGATCACCGCCACATCGCGGCCGGCGTCGAGGTGTTCGGCCACCTGCACGCTGGCTTCGTCGTAGAAGTCGCTGATCACCTGCTCGTAGGACAGCGGCGCCGGCAGCGCTTCGGTGGTCACCGGGTACACCAGCGGCAGCAGGGTCTGCTCGGCCTGCAGGTGCGCCTCGATGATGCCGAAGGCGTTGCCACGCTTGCCCTTGGCCACGAAGTACGCCACCACCGGCGCTTCACGCAGCAGGCGCAGGGCCTTGACCGTGATCAGTTCAGGGTCGCCCGGGCCCACGCCCAGGCCCAGCAGTCGTCCGCGTGCCTGCATCATTCCACCTCCGTGGCGAGGGCATTGACCGCTGCGGCGGCCATGGCGCTGCCGCCCAGGCGGCCCTGCATGATCACGAAGGGCACGCCGCGGCTGTCGGCGGCGAGCATGGCCTTGGACTCGGCTGCACCGACAAAGCCGACCGGGAAGCCAAGGATCAGCGCAGGCTTGGGTGCTCCGGCATCGATCATTTCCAGCAGGTAGAACAACGCGGTCGGCGCGTTGCCGATCACCACCACGCTGCCTTCCAGGTGCGGGCGCCACAGCTCCAGGGCCACCGCAGAGCGGGTATTGCCTTCGGCCTTGGCCAGGTCCGGCACGCTGGGGTCGCGCAGGGTGCAGATCACCGGGTTGTTCGCCGGCAGGCGCGCGCGGGTGATGCCTTCGGCGACCATGTGTGCGTCACACAGGATCGGCGCGCCCTTGGCCAGGGCTTCACGCCCGGCGGTGCCGGCACCCTCGGAGAACTGCAGGCCGTCAATGGCCTCGACCATGCCGCAGGCATGGATCACGCGCACGGCGAGCTTCTCCAGGTCGGCGGGAATGCGCTCGAGCCGGGCCTCCTCGCGGATGATGCGGAAAGAATTGCGATAGATCTCCTGACCATCGCGGATGTAGTCAATCATCAAGGTGCTCCGTCGGCAGGTCGAGCATGGCGCCTGCTTCTTCTGGGGTGAGGTTGGCGGCGCGCAGCCGGCCGAAACCCGGCAGGCGCGCATCGCGCAGGTAAAGGTCGTAGCGGCCCGGGGCGCAGGCCAGCAAGGTGGCCGGGGCGACATGGGCCACGGCGCAGGAACGGGGGCAGGCGGACAGGTGCACGCTGGCGGGGGCGCCATGCTGCAGCCGGGCAGCCAGGGTAACGGCGTCGGCCTTGGTGTCGGCCAGGGCCTTGGCACAGCCGCTGGAGCCGGTGCAGGCGGCGACACGGGCCAGCGGCTGGTCCGGGGCGCAGAGCAGGCCCAGCGCCGCGAGCTGATCGCGGGCCTGGCCGATGGATTCCTGGGCGACCGACGTCAGCACCAGGCTCTGCCAGGGGCTCAGGCGCAAGCTGCCGTCACCCCACTGCCGGGCGATGTGCGCAGCGCCACGCAGCATGGCCGGGGTCAGGCGGCCCAACGGCGGGGCCACACCGAGGGCCACACCTTGACCTTGCGCCAACACGCCCAGCCAGGCGCCCGGTGCCTTGGCACGCCGCCAGTTCAACACGGCATCGTCGCGGCGGATGGCCAGCCCGTCGATGAACTGCTCGACGCTGCAGGTCGCCAACAACTGACGCATGCGCGACTGCTCGGGCGTGGCCAGGTCGAGAAAGCGCGCAAGCACCGCCCTGACCAGCGCCAACCCCTGCTCCACCGGCACCGCGCCCACTGGCTGGTCGGCCGGGCAGCCGGCCAGGCCGAACATCAGCCAGGTGCGCTGCTCGAACTGCGCGGCGGACAGCCACAGGTCATGGGGGTGTTCGAGCATCGCCAGCCCTTCACCGCCATCGAGTTGCACGGCGAACTTGGCCGACAGCTCATGGAAGCGTGGCGTGCCTTCAAGCAGGTCGAGGATCTGCCCGGCCAACGGCCGGGTATCGAGCAGCATGCTCGGGTCGAGCCCCGCCAGCGGGCTGAGCATCAGGTTGCGCACATCGTCGCCGGCCGCCTCGCGCGGCCCCAGGCCCGCCGCCAGCAGGCATTCGACCAGCCCGCGGTGGTCGTTGCCGATGCCACGGATCTGCAGATTGGCGCGGTTGGTCGCCTCGATCACGCCGCCAGCGAAGCGCTCGGCGGCGTCGGCCACGGCCTCGGCCTGGTCGGCCAGCAGCAGGCCGCCGGGCAGCTTGATCCGGCAGATGCCGCCATCGCGCGCAGCGACGACGCGCCACAACCCCGGGCAGGCCGAGGGACGAGGCGTAATGTTGGGGGGCTGGGCCTGCTTCAAAGGGGCATCCGGCAATCGTGAAGGTGCGCTTCAGTGTAGAAGGCGCGGTATTATGCCTGCTTTGTCCGGCGGCATGAAAAGCCGGTGGTCGAGCATCTACTGCGATTGAGTAGAAATTCTGAACCGCGTCGCCTTCTTCGCGGGTAAACCCGCTCCCACAGAATCACGCTGCCCCTGTTGGCGGTGCTGTACCTGTGGGAGCGGGTTTACCCGCGAAGAGGCGCGAGCGGCTCCAACATTGGCGGAACGAAACACATGGCCCCCTGGCTCACAGTAATAGGCATCGGCGAAGACGGCTTCAGCGGCCTGGGCAAGCAGGCCCGACGCGCCCTGCTGGCGGCCACGCACATCGTCGGCAGCCCGCGCCAGCTGGCCCTGCTGCCCCACTGCGCGAGCGCCGAGCAGATCCACTGGCCCAGCCCGTTTTCGCTGGAGCCGCTGCTGGCCCTGCGCGGTCAGCCGGTGTGCGTGCTGGCCAGCGGCGACCCGATGTTCTACGGCGTCGGCGCCAGTCTGGCGCGCCAGTTCCCCGCCAGCGAGATGCAGGTGCTGCCGATGCCCTCCTCCTGTGCCCTCGCCGCCGCCCGCCTGGGCTGGCCGTTGCAGGACGTGCAGGTGGTCTCGGTGGTCGCCCGCCCGCTGGCCGCGCTCAATGCCCACCTGTTCAGCGGCCTGCGCCTGCTGGTGCTGAGCAACGACCAGCACAGCCCGGCCGCCATCGCCGCACAACTGTGCGAACGTGGCTTTGGCCCCAGCCGTCTCCAGGTGTTCGAACACCTCGGCGGGCCACTGGAGCGCCAACTGAGCGGTACGGCCGAAGACTGGCCGCACGCCGATATCGCTGCGCTGAACCTGGTCGCCATCGACTGCCAGGCCAGCGTCGATACCCTACGCCTGCCACGTGTCGCCGGCCTGCCGGACAGTGCCTTCCGTCATGACGGCCAGCTGACCAAGCGCGATGTGCGCGCCATCACCCTGGCCCGCCTGGCACCGCAACCGGGCGAGCTGCTGTGGGACGTGGGCGCCGGCTGCGGCTCGATCGGGATCGAGTGGATGCGAGCCCACCCCAGCTGCCGCACCCTGGCCATCGAGGCCGACGAAGGCCGCCAGGGCTTCATCGAACACAACCGCGATGCCCTGGGCGTGCCCGGCCTGCAGCTGATTCGCGGCAAGGCCCCGCAGGCGCTTGACGACCTGGAGCGCCCCGATGCGATCTTCATCGGCGGCGGCGTCACCCGCGAAGGCGTGCTCGACCTGTGCTGGGACCGTCTGCTGCCGGGCGGACGCCTTGTTGCCAACGCCGTCACGCTGCAAAGCGAAGTTGCCTTGGCGCAGTTCCGCGAGCAGCATGGCGGCGAACTGACCCGCATCCATATCGCCCACACCCAGCCGTTGGGCAGCTTCGACACCTGGCGCCAGGCGCTGCCGATCACCCTGCTCGACGTGGTCAAACCCCTCGATGCGTGAAGAAACTCGCGAACAGCCAGCGCCCCTGCGCAGCGGCCTGACCACCGGCAGCTGCGCCACCGCCACCAGCCTGGCGGCGGCGCGTCTGCTGCTGACCGGCCAGCATCACGACGCGGTGCACATCACCCTGCCCAAGGGCAAGGTGGTAGAGATGCGCCTGGAGTTCTGCCGAACCACTGCAGAGGGCGCCGAGGCCGGCACGCTCAAGGATGCCGGCGACGATCCGGATGTCACCCATGGCGCGCTGCTCTACAGCCAGGTGCGCCTGCTGGCCGAACCCGGCATCCGCTTTGTCGCCGGGCAAGGCGTGGGCACAGTGACCCGCCCCGGGCTGGTGCTGGGCGTGGGTGAGCCTGCGATCAACCCGGTGCCCCGGCGGATGATCAGCGAGCACTTGCAGCAGTTGGCAAACGAATGCGCCTACGCCGGTGGTTTCGAAGTCACGGTCAATGTCCGCGACGGTGAAGCCCTGGCCCTGAAGACCATGAACCCGCGCCTGGGTATCCTCGGCGGGCTGTCGATCCTCGGCACCAGCGGCATCGTCCGGCCGTTCTCCTGCGCGGCCTATATCGCCTCGATCCACCAAGGCATCGATGTTGCCCACACCAACGGCTACACCCACATCGCCGCCTGCACCGGCAATGCCAGCGAAGACACCATGCGCCGGGTGTATGGCCTGCCGGAAATCGCCCTGATCGAGATGGGCGACTTCGTCGGCGCCGTGCTCAAGCACCTGCGCAAGGTGCCGGTGCCGCGTCTGAGCCTGTGCGGCGGCTTTGGCAAGATCAGCAAGCTGGCCGCCGGGCACATGGACCTGCACAGCCGCCATTCGAGCATCGACCTTCCACAGCTGGCCGGCTGGGCCGCCGACATTGGCGCCGATGCGCCGCTGCAAGCAGCGATCATCGGCGCCAACACCAGTCAACAGGCCCTGGCCCTGGCCCACGCCGCCGGTATCGCCTTGGGCGACGAAGTCTGCCGCCATGCGCTGGCCTTCGCCCGCAGCGTGGTGCCGGCCCAGGTGCAGGTGGAGGTGTTCGCCATCGACCGCCAGGGCGGCATCGTCGGTAAGGCGGGTGTGCTATGAACGGACGCATCCTGCTGCTGGGTGGAGTGACCGAGGCCCTGGCCATTGCCCGTACACTCGGGCCGCAGCATGTCTATAGCCTTGCAGGCATTGGCCGGGTGCCCCAGGACCTGGCCTGCCAGGTGCGGGTTGGCGGCTACGGTGGCGCCGAAGGCCTGGCGCGCTATCTGCGTGAGGAAGGTATCGAGCTGCTGATCGACGCCACCCACCCCTACGCCGCGCAGATCAGCGCCAACGCTGCCCAGGCTGCGCGCAGTGCCGGGGTTGCCTGCTGGGCCCTGCGCCGGCCGGCCTGGAAGGCGCAGGACGGTGACGACTGGCGCGAGGTGGCGGACTGGGATGAGTTGATCGAGGCGCTGGCGCCGTTCCAGCGACCGCTGTTCACCCTGGGCCGTGAGCCGTTGCAGCACCTGGACGAAATCCCGCCGCACCAGTTCTGGACCCTTCGTGCCCTTGAGGCTTGCCCGGGCAATGAGCGCTGCGAGGTGATCGGTGCGCGTGGGCCATTCAACATTGACGATGAGCGCGCGTTGTTTGAACGCCGGCAGATCGATGTGCTGGTGAGCAAGAACAGTGGTAGTACGGCGACTGAGCCGAAGCTTGAGGTGGCGCGAGAGCGGGGGGTGCCGGTGTTGGTGCTCAGGCGGCCGGTGTTGCCGGAGGTGGAGCGGGTTTTCGAAAGTCCTGCGGTGCTGCTGGAGGCGCTGGAGGCAGATCGCGTCAGGGCTGACAGGTGTTCGCCGAAGGTTTTATAGCGCCTGTGAGATCGAGCGCCGCCCGCGCGGCGCATCGCTGGCAAGTCGCAGCGGCGAACCGCAGCTCCCACATCTGTTTCGGGCCAGTCTCTCCTGTGCCATTTCCTGGTCCGCCTTGTTGGCTCGACACAATTTCAGCGTGGGCGTTGCTGCCGCCCCACCTGACTCAAGGCATGCGCCAAGGCGCGCAGCGGTACTTTCACAGGACTCATTGGCCCGAAACAAACTGTGGGAGCTGGCTTGCCAGCGATGCGCCGCGCGGGCGGCGCTCGATCTCAAGAACACTGCAAATCCTTCGGCGAACACCTGCCAGCCCTAACGCAACCCCCATGAAACCCAAAGCCACACTCAACCAATGGCCCTATGCCTTGATCTTGCCGTAAAATCCCCTCCCCTCTACTGGAAGGCTCCACCCATATGGAAATGCAATGGTGGATCTGGCTCGTCTTCGGCGTGGCCCTGATCCTGCTGGAACTGGTGCTCCCCACCTTCTTCATTCTCTGGTTCGGCATCGGCGCCGTGCTGGTATCGCTCATCGCCCTGCTCGCCCCCAGCCTGCAACTGGATATGCAAGGGCTGCTGTGGGTAGTGTTCTCGTCCATCACCACCGTGCTCTGGTTCAAAGTGTTCCGCCGCAAGAAAGCAGACGTACGCTGGACCGCCGACAGCGTGATCGGCGAGGTCGGCTTGCTGACCGCCAGCGTCTCGCAGTTCCAGAAAGGCCGCGTGCGCTTCCAGAAGCCAATCCTCGGCAACGAGGAATGGACCTGCGTCGCCGACAGCGACATCCCCGCCGGCGAGCGCGTGCGCCTGGCCGCCATCGAAGGCAATACCGCCCGGGTCACCCGGGCTTGAATCAGTACTAAAAGGAAGTTCGCAAACATGACCAGCCTCATCGTCGTCGCCACCCTCGCCGCATTCGTCCTGATCACCGTGTTCAAGGGGGTGCGCATCGTGCCCCAGGGCGAGGAATGGATCGTCGAGCGCCTGGGCCGCTACCACAGCACCCTCAAGCCCGGCCTGAACATCGTCATCCCGTACATGGACGTGGTTGCCTACCGCCTGCCGACCAAGGACATCATCCTCGACGTGCAGCAGCAGGAGATCATCACCAAGGACAACGCGGTGATCGTCGCCAACGCCCTGTGCTTCGCCAAGGTCGTGGACCCACAGAAAGCGTCCTACGGTGTGCAGAACTTTTCGTTCGCCGTCACCAGCCTGACCATGACTTCGCTGCGTGCCATCGTCGGCGCCATGGACCTGGACGAAGCGCTGTCCAGCCGCGAGCAGATCAAGGCGCGCCTGCGTGAGGCGATGTCCGAGCAGACCGAAGACTGGGGCGTGACCGTGCGCTCGGTAGAGATCCAGGACATCAAGCCATCGCCGAGCATGCAAACCGCCATGGAGCGCCAGGCCGCCGCCGAGCGTGAGCGTAAAGCCGACGTGACCCGCGCCGAAGGCAACAAGCAGGCCGCCATTCTGGAAGCCGAGGCGCGCTTGCAGGCGGCCAAGCTGGATGCCGAAGCCCAGGTCAACCTGGCCGAAGCGTCGGCACGGGCGATCACCCTGGTGAAGGACGCGGTGGGCAGCGAGACGGTGCCGGCCATGTACCTGCTGGGTGAGCGCTACATCGGCGCGATGGAGAACCTGGCGAGCAGCGACAATTCGAAAGTCGTGGTGCTGCCTGCCGACCTGCAAGAGACCGTGCGCGGTTTGATGGGGCGCGGTAAAGCCTGAGCCCCCCAGCCCTGGGGGTACGACCATTGTGGGTGCGGATTCGTGGGAGCGGGCTTGCCCCGCGATGAGGCCTGCCCAGGCAACCTCGTTTCCAGGCCCGGCCCCATCGCGGGGCAAGCCCGCTCCCACGAAGTTGCGCCCTTGACGCGAGGTGCCCTACCCCAGGTGCGGCACTTCACCGCACCCCGGCATTTTTACCTATACTCCGCCGTACAATAGCCACCACGATTCCTGACCGGATCTCTCCATGCCCCCACGTCGGCACATCGCCTG